>CALGOD010000476.1 GCA_937957845.1 uncultured Nocardiopsis sp. | reverse complement strand
AGGCTGCGCTTGCGTCGGCGGTTCACGGCGAACTTGACACCGAGTCCCTTGGCCTCGATGACCGGCCCGGTGGTGAGCCCGGCGCCGTAGGTCGGGTGCGCCATCACAACTCCTTCAGGACGGACATCTCAAGACGGCGGAACGTCCAGTATCCGATGATCAGCATCAGAATCGAGCCGATCACCGACGCGGCCAACGCGATGGTGGTCGGCGTCAGCTCCTCGAAGTTCGCGAACCACACGGAGCGATGCATCTCGAAGATACCCAGCAAAGGGTTGAGCTGGAAGGCCGTCTTGGCCCATCCGGGGACATCGTCGGAGCCGAGCACCATCGCGGCCGGGAAGAGGATCGCCGAACCGTAGAACAGCAGGCGCGTGATGATGCGCACCAGACGCTCCACGTCGCGCAGCAGTACGTTGACCGCCGACAGGAACAGGGTCAGGCCGAGTCCGAAGGTGAACTGCAGCACGATGGCCAGCGGCAGCCAGACCAGCACGCCCTCCCACGACGGCCTGCCGCCCAGAACGATCACGAACACGATCAGCACCGGCCAGGTGAGCAGGTACTCGACGAACTTCGTGCCGACGGTGGCCAGCGGGAAGATCTCCCGGGGCACCTTCATCGTGGTGATCAGTTTGGAGTGCGTGATCATCGCCCTCGGAGCCTCCGACATGATGGCTCCGAAGGTGTTCCACGGCAGGATCCCGGCCACGAGGAACAGCAGGAAGCCGCCCTGGGCCATGGCCTCCTCAGGCATCCCCCGATTGGCCTTGAGGATGACACCGAAGACGAAGAAGTAGACCATTGTCAGAGCCAGCGGCTCCAACATCGTCCACGCGTACCCCAGTACGGACTGCTGGTACTTGACCTTCAGGTCGCGCCGGACCAGGAGGCCGACGACCTTCCGGTGCTCCCAGACGGCCAGCGCCCTTGACGCCACCGCCACCTCCAAGGATTGATGTCTCGTCCGGTCCACGATGTGCCGGACAGGCGTGTTCGTGTCCGCCTGCGCGCACCGGCCGACACGCGCGGTCCACCCCACGTGGCGCGCCGAAACAGGGGGGAGGGTGTCCTGGCGACCGGGGGATGTCACGGACCGCGCCCGGCTTCACGACCGCATCTCGGAGGAGGTCTGTGCCGGACACGCCATACAGGCGTCCATAGGTTACCGCTGCGAACGACGAGTCGCGCCACCCCACCTGTCGGGAATGCGTGCTCTGTCCCCGCGCCGGACGACCATGTGGACGGCCCATGGGAGGTTCGGCCTACGCTGATTCCCGCACCCACGCCGCTCTCGGTACGGAGAGCGAGCATGGGCGGGACAGGCGTCACGGTGAACGTGGTCGGAGCGGCGGAACCGCGAACGACGGAAATGAGGTGGAGCCATGCGCCCGCGCGTGATCGCGGCGGTCCTGGCCGGAGGGGTCGGTGCGCGGATGGGCGCGTCCTCGCCCAAGCAGCTACTGCCCCTGGCGGGGCGTCCGGTGATCGAGCACGCGATCGCCGCCTTCGAGGCGTGCCCCGACGTGGACGAGATCATCGTGCTCATGGTGCGGGAGCACCTGGAGTACGTGCGCGGCCTCGTCTCCGAGGCCGGGTTCGACAAGGTCGGCGCGGTGCTTCCCGGGGGCGCGACCCGTACGGACACCTCGGTGGCCGCCTTGGCCGCCATGGAGCACGCCGCGGACACCGACCTCGTGCTGCTGCACGACGCGGCGCGTCCGCTCGTGCGGCCGGCCACGATCAGCGCGTGTGTGGCGGCCCTCCGGGAGGCGGGGGCGGTCGGGGTGGCGGTGCCCAGCTCCGACACCGTGGTGCGGGTGGCGCCGGGCCGCTCCGGTGGTCAGGTGATCGCACAGGTGCCGCCGCGCGACGAGCTGCGCAGAATGCAGACCCCTCAGGGATTCAGGCTCGGCGTGGCCCGCCGCGCCTACGAGCTGGCCGTGGCCGACCCGGACCTGGTGGCCACCGACGACTGTGGTGTGGTGCTGCGTTACCTGCCGGAGGAGGAGGTACGGATCGTGCCGGGCGAGGAGGGCAACATCAAGGTGACGAACCCGGGCGACATCGAGGTCGCCGAGACGCTTCTGCGCCGGATGCGCGAGCACACCGGAGCGACGGAGGCGAAGGCGTGAACCGGGTGTTCGAGGCGACCGAGGTGATCGGTCACCGGGGCGCGGGTCGCGGCGTCGTCGACGGCGCACGGGAGAACACGGTGGAGTCGTTCGTGGCGGCGGCACGGGCCGGGGCGGACTGGATCGAGATCGACGTGCGCCGCACCGCGGACGACGCGCTCGTGCTGTACCACGACGCCGCGTTGGACGACGGCCGCGCGATCGTGGACCTGACCGCGCGGGAGTGCGCCGAGGCGGGCCTGGTGGGCTTGGACGAGGGCCTGGCCGCCTTCCCCGACGGCGTGGGGCTGGACGTGGACGTCAAGTCGGTGATGGAGGACGCGGTCGACGCTCCGGCCAGGCGGACGGTGAGCCTCCTCCTGCCGTACCTGCGCCGTGAGGCCGCGCGCCGCCGGGTGTTCGTCTGTTCCTTCGACCCCGGCGTCCTGTCGTCCGTCCAGGAAGGGGCGCCGGGGATCCCCACGGCGTGGATGCCGTTCGTGCGCAACCCGCTGGACCAGGCGGTGGCGGGCGCGGCCGGGATGGGATGCCCGCTCGTGGCGATCGACGCGCGCTCGTTCGGGCTGACCGGGGACGGGCCGCGTCCCGGCCGCCGCTCCGTGGAGTACACCGTGGACCTGGCGCACCGTGCGGGGATCGAGGTGCTCTCGTGGTGCCCCGACCCGGTGGACGCCGCCCGGTTCGCCGAGGCGGGGATGGACGCGGTCGTGGTGGACGACGTCCCCGGCGTGGTGTCCGCCCTCAA
>CALGOD010000475.1 GCA_937957845.1 uncultured Nocardiopsis sp. | reverse complement strand
CACCAGAGGGGTGGTGGCACAGTGAAGCCCGAGCTCAAGGTGTCGGTCGTCGAGGACGAGGCCTCCACCCGCGACGAGATGGCGTCACTGCTCGGGTCCATGCCCGAGGTGGCGGAGGTCCTCGTGGCCGACAACGGGGCCACGGCCGTGCGGCTGTTGGGAACCACCACGATCGATGCCGCGTTCCTGGACATCCTCATGCCCGGACTGGACGGTATGGACGTGGCCAGGGTGCTGAACGTGCTCTCCGAACCGCCGTCCATCGTGTTCGTGACCGCGTCGGAGGCCCACGCCGTGGAGGCGTTCGGCATCGGCGCCGTGGACTACCTGCTCAAGCCCATCCGGCCCGAACGCCTCGCGGAGGCCGTGGGTCGCATCGCCCAACTGCGTCACCCCAAGGGCGACAGCACGCCCGCCGAGGACCTGCACGTGGTGCAGATCGACACGGGCAGACGCACGGTGTTCGTCAAACGCGACGAGGTGCAGTTCGTGGAGGCCCAGGGCGACTACGTCCGGTTGCACACCGCCGGCGGCGGCCACCTGATCCGGCTGTCGCTGTCGTACCTGGAGGAGGTGTGGGCCTCGGCGGGGTTCGTCCGGGTCCACCGCGGATACCTGGTCGCCATTCCGTGGGTGCGCGACCTTCGGGTGACCTCCTCGTCCGGTCTGGTGGCGGGGACGCCCGCCGGGGACGTACCGGTGAGCCGCCGCCACGGCCGCCACCTGCGCGCCCAGCTCCTGGAGGCGGCCCGCCGCGACCAACTGGGGCGGTCCGCGAACGCCCAGGCCGGTTCCTCCCCCCGGCCGCGCGGTGGTGAGGTCGACCAGTCCTCCCGGCGGGTGCCATGAGCCCACGACGTGAGAAGCTGACCAGCCCACAGACACGGATCGCACTGGCCCGGGGCAACCGGCCCGCGCAGCATCTGCTGCCTCTGCCGGGGCCGGTGGACACCGAGGCGGCTCGCAGGCTCTTCCGCACCCAGCGGCGTATCGCGGTGCGCACCGTGACCCTGCTGTCACTGCTGCTGTTCGGCATGAGCGGGGCCTTCGCGGCCTTCCCCGTACTGGGGAAGATCAGGCTGTGGGACGTCCCCACGTCGTGGTTGCTGTTGACGGTGGCCATCTACCCGCTGTTGTTCGCGCTGGCACTGTGGCACGTACGCTCGGCCGAGCGCGTGGAGGACCGAGCCTCGTCCGGGCTCGTGAAGGACCGGACCCCGCCCGGGAGCCGACGAGCCGGGGGACGCGAGCGGTGATCTCGGTTCTGGCGATCGGGCTGGTCCTGGTCACCAGCCTGGTGATCGGCGTCTACGGGGTACGGGCGGCCCGGTCCACCTCCGACTTCCTCGTGGCCTCACGCCGGATCTCCCCCAACTGGAACGCGATGGCGATCGCCGGGGAGTACCTGTCGGCCGCCTCCGTGCTGGGGTTGTCCGGCCTGGTGCTCAAGAACGGTCTGGGCACCATGTGGTACGCGGTGGGCTTCGCCGCGGGCTACGTGGCGGTGGTCGCCCTGGTGGCGGGGCCGATGCGCCGGTCGGGGGCGTACACGGTGCCCGACTTCGCCGAGTACCGGCTGGGGGCGCCGCGGCTGCGCAAGCTGTGCGGCTGCGTGGTCCTGGTGATCATGCTGCTGTACCTCGTGCCCCAGTTCAAGGGCGCGGGTGTGGTCCTGAGCCTGGTCAGTGGGACACCGTACTGGGTGGGGGTGCTGCTCGCGGGCCTGGTGGTGAGCGGGTCGATCGCCGCCGGCGGCATGCGGTCGGCGACCTACGTGCAGGCCTTCCACTACGTCGTCAAACTGACCTTCCTCGCCATCCCCGCGATCTACCTGATGGTGCACTCCAGCTCGGACACCCGTACCCAGGCGCTGCACCCGGAGTGGGACACACGGTTCCCCGAGAGCACCCCGGTGGAGTTCACCGTGGGGACCCGCTTCACCCTGGACGAGCCGGTGAGGGTGACCACCCCCGACGGCGGAGAGGTGGAGCTCGCCGCGGGCGAGCACACCGTGGCGGAGGGGACCGAGTACGTGTTCCCCGAGGGCGCGGTCATCCCCAACCCGGCGGGGCTGCCGGAACTGGGCAGTGAGCGGTGGAGCACGCCGTTGCTGGACGTGGGCGGCCACCCCCTGTTCGAGACGTGGTCGACCCTGCTGGCGATCACGCTCGGCTGTATGGGTCTGCCCCACGTCATCATGCGCTTCCACACGAGCCCGACGGCGCGGACCGCGCGCAGGGTCGCGGTGGGCGTGATCGCCCTGTTGGGTCTGTTCTACCTGTTCCCGACGGTGTACGGGCTATTGGGCAGGGTGCTCACACCGCAGTTGGTGCTGTTGCAGGGCACCGACACGGTGGCGGTGGTGCTGCCCGCGCAGGCGGTCCCGGGATCTGTCGGCACGGTGCTGACGGCGCTGGTGGCGGCGGGTGCGTTCGGGGCGTTCCTGTCCACCTCCTCGGGACTGCTGCTGGCACTGGCCGGCGGGCTGTCGCACGACCTGTTCCAGGGAAGTGTGCCGCGGCTGCGCCTGGCGGTGGCCGTGGGCGCGTGCGTGGCGGTGCTGCTCGCGTTGCCCGCGCAGATGACCGACATCAACGTGCTGGTGGTGTGGGCGTTCACCGTGGCGGCGTCCACGTTCTGTCCTTTGCTGGTCCTGGGGATCTGGTGGCGGCGTCTGACCCTGCCCGGCGCCGCTTGGGGGCTGATCGTGGGAGCGGTGACCGCGACCGGTGCGGTCGGATGGTCGATCCTGCTGCCCACCCCCGCGGGGTGGGCGACGGTGCTGTTGGCCCAACCCGCCGCCTGGACGATTCCGCTGGCCTTCGCCACGATGATCGTGGTCTCCAGGGTGACCCGGCCTCCGGACTGGGCCGAGCACGC
>CALGOD010000474.1 GCA_937957845.1 uncultured Nocardiopsis sp. | reverse complement strand
TGGCGCTCAGCCCGGACGGGCGGCGACTGGCCGTCAACGGCACGTTCACCAAGGTGAACGATCTGGACCGCCACCAGATCGCCATGATCGACACCGCGAGCGGCACACCGACACCGTGGTCCACCTCGGCCTACGAGGCGGACTGCGGCGGCTCAAGCCTCCATACCTACATGCGCCAGATGGCCTTCTCCCCCGATGGTTCCTTCCTCGCCGTGGTCGCCGCCGGCGGCCGTCAGGTGAAGCCGGGCCTGTGCAAGTCCGTGTCCCGGTTCGAGAACACCGACACTCCGAACGCCGAACCCACCTGGACCAACAAGACCGGCGGTGACTCGCTGTACTCGGTGGAGGTCACCTCGGCCGCGGTGTACGTGAGCGGCCACCAGCGCTGGATGGACAACCCGCTAGGGGCGCTCAACCCGGGTCCCGGCTCGGTGGAGCGCGAGGGCATCGCGGCGGTGGACCCGGCGACCGGCAGAGCGCTGCCGTGGAACCCCGGTCGTGCGCGCGGACACGGGGCCGAGGCCCTGCACGCCACCTCCGACGGACTCTACGTGGGCAGCGACACCGAACGCCTGGCAGGCGAACACCACGCCCGTCTGGGGATGTTCCCGCTCTCCTGAGGACCCGGGCGCGGAAGAACCCACGCGGCCCGAAGACGCCCAAGACTTCTTGGCCAACATCTCTTGGCCAAGAAGTCTTGGGCGTCTACCTTGGCTCCATGAGCGACGAAACCCCCCGCGATCCACAGACCCCCGCCGACCCCTTCGCCGACGCCACCACCCTGGACGCCCGTTCCCTGCGGGGCCTGGCCCACCCCTTGCGCATCCGCATCCTC
The DNA here is from genome assembly GCA_937957845.1 of uncultured Nocardiopsis sp. GTDB lineage: Bacteria > Actinomycetota > Actinomycetes > Streptosporangiales > Streptosporangiaceae > Nocardiopsis. The sequence goes on along the minus strand of CALGOD010000474.1, from coordinate 7,031 downwards.
ACCCTCCTCCAGAACCGGGGCCCCGCCACCGGCAAGACCGTCTCGGAGTGGGTCGACGCCTCCTCGGCCTCGGCCAGCTACCACCTGCGTCGGTTGGAGGCCCACGGGTTCATCGAGGAGGACACCTCACTCGGCACCTCCCGGGAGCGCTGGTGGCGTGCCCGGCACAAAGGCTTCCGTTTCCCCGAACACCTGGACACCGACGAACCCGAACTGAGCACCGCGGTGCGCATGGCGCTGGCCGCCGGCTGGAGCCAGGAGCTGGCCGCGGCGGTCAACATGTGGGCGGCCCAGCCCGAGGGGTGGCGCGAGGCGCAGATCATGTCCGGCCGACGCACCAGTCTCACCCTGGAGGAGTTCACCGAGTTCCGCCGAGAGGTCCGCGAACTCTTCGACCGCTACGCGCGCGCGAGCGACGCTCCCGGCGGTCGTCGGGTCCACATCCAACTCGCCGCCTTCCCCGACCCCGAGGACGACCCCACCGACGGTGAGGACGGAAGATGAGGGGCGTCGTCGGCCTCGTCACGGCCCAGGCTCTGTGCTATACAGCCACCCGGCTGGCGATGATCGCCATTCCCTGGTTCGTCCTCAAGAGCACCGGCAGCGCGACGGCCATGGGACTGGTGGCCTTCTTCGAGATCGGTTCCTACGCCCTGGCACGGCTGTTCAGCGGCCCGCTCCTGGACCGGGTCGGCCAGCGCGCGATCAGCGTGCGCACGGATCTCGTCGCCGCCTGCGCGGTGCTCTGCGTCCCGCTGCTGCACGCCGCCGGGCTTCTGCCCTTCCCCGTGCTCCTGGTACTGGTCACCGTCGTCGGACTGACCACCGGCCCCGCCGAGGCGGCCAAGGTGTCCATGGCCCCGGCCGTCGCCGAACGAAGCGGTGTGCGCATCGAGCGGGTCACCGGACTCGCCGGCACCGTGGACCGTCTCTCCATGACACTCGGCCCGGTCGCCGCGGGCGGCCTCGTCTCCCTGCTCGGCCCGCTCCCGGCCCTGTACACGAACGCCGTCCTGCTCCTGGCGGCCGCTGTCACGCTCGCCGCCACCCACCCCCGGGACAGACCCGTTCCGGGGGAGGACCCCGAGGCCGACACGGGCTACCTGGCCAGGTTGTACGCGGGATGGAAGGTGGTCTGGGCCGACACCACGCTGCGCGCCGTGGTGATCATGCTCGCGATCACGAACATGATCGACATGTCCGTCACCTCGGTCCTGCTCCCGGTGTGGGTCGACGAGAGCGGTGGAGGACCGGCGGTCATCGGGATCATCGGCGGCGTGTTCGGCGCGGCCTCCGTGGCCGGGTCGCTGGTGGCCACTGCGGTGGGACACCTGCTGCCCCGGCGGGCGTTGTTCTTCACCGCGTTGGTGGTGGTCGGTCCGCCCCGCCTCCTGGTACTGGCGCTGGACGTGCCACTGTGGGCGGTCCTGGCGGTCTGGGGAGTCTCGGGACTGGGCGGCGGCCTGCTCAACCCGATCCTGAGCACCGTTCTGTTCGAGCGCCTGCCCAGGCACATGGTGGGGCGCGGAACCGCCATGATCGGAGCGCTGTCCCGCATGGCCGCCCCGCTCGGCGCCCCCGTGGCGGGCGTGGCGGTCGGCCTGACCGGAGCGGCGCCCGTGCTCGTGGTCTGCGCGGCCCTCTACCTGGTGTCGGTCCTTGCTCCGGTGGTCGGCCGTGCCGCCGAAGGGCTCGATCCCTCGGGGCCGGACCCCGCTCGGGCGAGGACTCCCGGGTGAGGCATGCCGGGGATGTGCCGCCCTCGACCCCGGCGGCCCGTCCCTGTCTCCGCCTCAGGACTCCCGGGACGCCGTCGGCTCGCCCGTACCGCTTCCGGCGGGGTTCGCGTCGGGGCGGCCCTCCGCGGCTCCGTCCGTCTCCGTCCCGCCCTGGGCGCCCCGGGACTCGGCCTCCGGGTCGGTCCCGGCCACGGGAACGTCGGCGGCCTCCTGAAGGTGGTCCTCCCGGGCGGCTCCGGCCGCAAGACGGTCTCCCACCCTGGCACCGCGACGGCTTTCCATCTTCTCCACCGCCGTGGCGGAGATCCGGTCACGCATGTCGGACAACAGAACGTAGGAGGCCAGACCACTGATCAACCAGGCGAGGACGACCGCGACCCATGAACGTGCACCGAAAAGGTAGACCACACCGAAGGCCGCCGCGAACAACCCCAGACGGGCGGCGGTATAGGTCAACAAGCTACGCATCCAAAAGCCTCACAACAGATGATTACCTGCACTAGATTGGTGGCTACGCCCGTCGGCGACACACAGGCGACCGTTCCACACCCGTGGCCCGCGTCGTCTTCGGCCCCTGATCGGGACCGAATCGTTGGTGCCCGCGTGCCCTTGACTCCAGGTTAAGGGGATGTTCGACCCGACCGACGGCGGGGCGGAGTGTCGCTCGTCGCACGACGGTCAGAACGTGGGCGAGGCCGATTCACATAGTCATGGGATGTTTCAAATCCCGACACGAGGGCCTGAACATCACGTTCCGGTCACATATCCCGTACTCCTCCCCCCAACACCGCAATTTCTCCGAAAACTAGGGAGGAAACGGACCAACTCGTGCACACTAGGGGATCAAACGCCCGCCGCCCCCATAGTCCGAGGCGGGCATGATTGGGGGAATGTGAAGGTGGAACGAGCAAGCGAACGCCTGTTGACCCCCGGGGAAGTGGCCTCACTCTTCCGGGTTGATCCCAAGACCGTGACACGCTGGGCCGCCTCCGGGCGGATCAGCAGCATCCGGACTCCGGGCGGACACCGTCGTTTCCGCGAGTCCGAGGTGCGCGCCCTCCTGCTCGGAGAACCGAGCGAAAGCGCCACGTAAACACATAAGCAGGCAAGAACCCCTCCGAGAGCGGGTATACCCGAGGTGGACCCGTGTTCCCGCCCGCTCCGGCCGCGGGAGGAGCGTTCGTGGGAACGCCCCTGTTCCGGGGTAGGTGTGCCGACCGTGAGGAGTGGACAGCAAGAGTTAGGCTGGAACCATGGTGTGGCTTGGTGGCCTGATCACGCTCGTGTCGATCGTTCTCTGGGTGTACGCGTTCTTCGACGCGCTCACCACCCCGTCCGACGAGGTGCGCAACCTGCCGAAGGTCCTCTGGGTGGTGGTCATCGCGTTGTTCATGCCCGTCGGTTCGATCCTGTGGCTCTTCCTCGGTCGCCCGCGCCAGAACGCCGTCGCGGGAGACGCGCCCTTCCCGTCCCGGGCCGCGTCCTCCGCCGATGACCTTGACCCGTCAGACTTCACCAAGCCCTCGAGCAGCCCGCATCCACTCGGCCCCGACGACGACCCCGAGTTCCTGAGGCGACTCGACCGCCGCATCGACCCGGACGAGTGAGCACCGGCGCCGCCAGGCCCCGGACGGCGGTGGGGCCGCACCCTCGAGGGTGCGGCCCCACCGCCGTTCAGCGCGCGGATCCCCCTCAGAGGTGACCCGCACCGACCCTGCGCGGCAGTGCGCGGACGGCGTGCACCGGCTGCACCTTCGCGTCGTACCGCGGGGTCCAGGTCTGGCGCGTGCCCAGCTCCCTGCCGGGGTTGGCGGCGTTGTGGGCCCGCACCAGGTCGACCATCTCCAGGCGTCCCCGTCCGTCCCGCATCACCGCGTTGCCGAACTCCACGATGTCGGTGCCGCCCCAGTTCTCGATGATCCTCGCGGTGGCGATGCCGTCACGTACGTCGAAGAGGTTGTTCTCCGCGTACAGGTGCGACTCGACCCCGACGCCCAGGCTGTACTCGTACAGGTCTCCGGCCACCGTGTAGTAGTTGTTGTAGACGTGCACCTGTCCGTAACGCACGCGCGGCGCACGCTGGCCCAGAGTGTCGAAGTGGTTGTGGTGGTAGGTCACGCGCAACCTGCCGCGGTCGGTGGTCCGGCCGTCGCTGTTGCCCAGGAGCAGGGCCTTGTCCCGACCCTCGAAGTGGTTGTACGACACCGTCACCAGGTCGCTCTCGCGCACGATGTCGAGCAGACCGTCGTGCACCTCGTACTTGCGCCCGAAGTACTCGGGCAGTTCCGACCCCGGGTTGTCCCCGTCGTCGAAGGTGTTGTGGTCGATCCACACGTTCGTGGCGCCCGACACCTCCAGGTGGTCGTACTCGGAGTTCCAGTTGCCCTCGCCCCCGTCCCCGGGGTCCCAGCCGGGGAAGCAGTCGTGGGTGTCGGAGAAGGTCAGGTTGCGCAGGATGACGTTGGTGACGTTGTTGACCCGCAGGTTCATGCCGGTGATCTCGGCGTCCTCGCCCACCCCCACCACCGTGGTGTTGGAGCCGACGTTCACCCGGATCTGTCTCGCCTGTACCGTCGCCGAGGCCTGCCGCGCCTCCTCCAGCGGGCCGCTCGGGTCCTCCCAGCCCCACACGCGGGGGTCGTAGGCGGCGAGGTAGTCCTCCAGCGTGTAGCCGTCCACCGCGTAGTCCGCACAGGACAGCGGCGTACCGTCCGCCGCGGTGTTGGCGTCGATCGTGCCCTCGACGTGGACGATCTTGGGCTCGTCCCCGCTCACGGCCTCGCGGAACTCCGCCATGGTGGAGACATGGAAGACGTTCTCGGGGGACGCTTGCGCGCCTCCCGTGGTCCCGGCTCCGGCCGAGGCCCAGCCGTCCCCGTCGGGCAGGATCTGCCTGCCCGGATCAGGTGCGGCCTGGACGGGCGCCACGGTGGCCAACACCACGGCCGCGCTCAGGGGGAGTACGAGCCTGCGCATGGTTCTTCTCCTCAGGGGGATTGCAAACGGTTGCATGAACATCTCCCACCACACCGAGCGGAGTCAACCCCTCTGACCCGGGAAAACCATGGAAAACCCGACATCAGATCTCAAAGCACGTGGTAGCGACCCACAACCGGTTGCCGCTAGTCTCTGTTCATACCAACGCAAAGGAGGCCACGGGTGGCCGTGACCATCAAGGACGTCGCACACGCGAGCGGGGTCCACGTCTCCACAGTCTCCCGGGCCTTCTCCGCGGCACATCTGGTCAACCCCAAGACCCGCGCGCGCGTGCTCGCCGCCGCCGACGCGCTCGGTTACCGACCCAACCGGGCCGCGCGCGCCCTCTCCACACGCCGCACCGGCAATCTGGGGCTGATCGTCGCCGACATCGCCAACCCCTTCTTCCCCCCTCTGATCAAGGCGGCCCAAGCGCACGCACGCCGTAGTGACCACCACGTGTTCGTCGCCGACACCGACGAACAGGTCCGCGTGGAGGAGGAGCTGATCCGCTCCATGGCCACCCAGGTCGACGGCGCCCTCCTGGTCGCTCCGCGCCTGAGCAACCGGCTCATCGCCGAGCTCAGCGTCGACGTGCCCCTGGTGGTCGTCAACCGCCGTCCGGCGGGTCTGCCGGCCGTTCTGATGGACGTGGCCTCCGGCGCACGACAGGCCCTCGAACACCTCCACGGGTTCGGCCACCGTCACATCGCCCTGCTCACCGGTCCCCGCACCTCATGGACCAACCAGCAACTGGAGCACGCCTCGACCACCGCGTCCGAACGCCTCGGACTGCGTCTGCACCCGATCGGCCCCAACCAGCCCACCGAGGAGGGCGGAGCCGGCGCGGCCTCCGACGTGCTCGCCACCGGGGCCACCGCCGTCCTGGCCTACAACGACCTGGTCGCCCTCGGCCTGATCCAGGAACTCCGTTCCCGGAAGCTGGACGTCCCGGGCGATCTCAGCGTCATCGGTGTGGACAACACCCACCCCGCCCGCCACTGCTCCCTCACCACCGTCGACATGCCCACCGCCGCCGCGGGCCGGGCCGCCATCGACCTGCTGCTACGCCGCATCACCACCGAGGACTCCCCCGGCACCGTCACGTTGGACACGCATCTGGTGGTGCGCGGGTCCGCCGGTCCCGCCCCCGACTGAGGTCGGGAACGACGCGGGGCCCGCCGTGGCGGGCCCCGCGTGTCCGGCGGCCCGGGATCGACCCGGACCCCTCACCCGTCAGGCGTAGGAGTGCAGACCGCTGAACATGTAGTTCACCGCGAAGAAGTTGAACAGGACGGTGGCGAAGCCCACCACGTTGATCCAGGTGGCCTTGGGCCCACGCCAGCCGCCGGTGGCCCGGGCGTGCAGGTAGGCCGCGTAGATCACCCAGGAGATGAACGACCAGACCTCCTTGGGGTCCCAGCCCCAGAAGCGGCCCCAGGCCTCGTCCGCCCAGATCGAGCCGGCGATGATCCCGAAGGTCCACAGGGGGAAGGCGAAGAGGACGAACCTGTGGGAGATGCGGTCCAGCAGCTCCGGGCTGGGCAGGCGACCGGCGATACCGGTGACCTTCTCCCCCAGAGCGCGCTTGGTCTCCGTCCGGTGCGAGACCAGGTAGGTGACACCGGCGGCTCCGGAGACCATGAACGCTCCGCCCGCGAGGATGGTCGCGCTCACGTGGATCGGAATCCAGTAGGAGTGCAGGGCCGGGATCAGCGGACCCGGGTCCACGTACAGCCACCGCACGCCGATGCCCAGCAGGATCAGCACGGGGACCAGCACGAACCCACCGAGGAAACGGGCCTGGTAGCGGAAGGACGCGTACAGCAGTCCGCCCACCGCGACCAGGCACAGGGCCACGACGAACTCGAACATGTTGCCCCACGGCCACCGGCCGGCGGCCAGGCCTCGGGTGACGATCTGAGCCACGCCCATGACGAAGCCGAGGGCGGTCACGCCCAGGGCGATCCTGCCCAGCACGTTCTGGGAGGCCTTGGCCTCGCCCTCGGTGCTGCGGACGTTGACCTCGATCGTCTCGTCGGTGTCCCCGGCGGCCGCGCCGGCACCGACCGGCATGAGCTTTCCGGCCTTGAGGCTGGTGCGCCGACCGTAGGCGGCCTCGATGGCGAAGAGGAACATGGCGGCCGCGTAGGTGACGATCATCGCGATGATCAGCGTGTCACTGGCCGACGCCATGGTCTCGTTCACCGCTCCGGCGAGTGTGTACGTCACCGGTCACTCCCTCGTTGTCGTCGACCCTGGCGGGTCCTTGGGTGTATGGGGGTCGGGTCCGCTCCCAGAACCCTCCGCGTCCGA
>CALGOD010000473.1 GCA_937957845.1 uncultured Nocardiopsis sp. | reverse complement strand
GAGGAGGACTTCGGCGGCTGCACCAACATCGGTGAGTGCGCCGCGGTCTGCCCCGTGGGCATCCCGCTGGACACCATCTCCCAGCTCAACCGCGACCTGTTGGGCTCGCTCAGCAAGGGCAACGGCTAGGGCCGGACCCCGGCGTGCCATCCGAGCCGCGTCCCCTTCGGGGGCGCGGCTCTCGCTTTCCGCAGCCGGCCACCGTGCGGCGGGATCGCCCGCGTCGGAGCGGAGATCCTCCCGCCATGGGTCCGGAGGGGCACCGTCACCGAAAGCCGTGCTCCGCGAGGACGTCCCGTCGCCCGCCTCCGTTCCTCAGGCGACGGCGGAGCGCAGCACGCAGGAGGCCGCCGGGCGGAGGGGACGTGCACGGCCCGTAGCAGCCGGAAGGCGTACGACTCGTAACGACCGATGTTCGTCGGATTCGCGGTCTCCGGGTAGACCGGCACACCGTCGGCGTCGGCCCGTGCCAGGCCCTCGCGCAGCAGACGTGTTCCCCCACCCCCGCCGCGGGCGGTGGGATCGGTGCCGAGCATCGACAGGCATCAGTGCGGCTCCTCCGGGGTGGACGTGCTGAGCTCGCCCAGGTAGCGGATCACCTCGGACGGCCGTGCCAGCCCACCAGACGGATCCGGTGCGGCAGTGACCTCAGGAGGACCGCGAGGGCGTCGGGCCGGGTGTTCGGAGGCGTCCACAGAGCCGCCCCCCGGACCACGGGATCGCGCGCGGGCTTCCCCGGGGACACGCGCACGGTGGCCCGTCCGGCCGGCAGCGCGCACGCCCGGGCGTTCCGCCCCATGCGCAGGGCGTCGTCGGGGAAGAGCCGGCGGGAGAGGGGGTCATCGTGGAAGGCCCGGCCGAGGACCCGTACCACCGCGGGCACATCGTTCATGGTCGCGGCGCGGGCGGCCTGTCCCGCTGCTGCCGTGGGGGTCACGGGCGGTGCCTCTTCCCTTGTCGCACGAGGGCGTGGAAACACCGAACATGGTAGGTCGCGGGGACGTCGCCGGTGGGGCGTTCCCGGCAAGAGAGCACCCGGGAGCCCCGGGTCTCAGGCGGGGTCGCGCAGCAGGAAGTAGTTGGTCCCCACGTCCGGGCTCTCCACCTCGCGGACCACTCGGAAGCCGAACCGTTCGTAGAAGCCGGCGGTCTTGTCGTCGAGCGTCTGGGTGAACACCGGGAGTCGCTCGGAGTCCGCATGTCGCAGTCCGTGGGAGAGCAGTCCCTCGCCGATACCGGTACCGGCGAGCGCCGGATCGACACCCAGTGTGGCCAGGTACAGGTGCGGCTCCTCGGGAGCGGCGAGCTTCCACTCGGCGAACACCCGCACGAACCCCGCCATCCGGGAGCGGCCGATCAGGGAGGCCCAGTGCGGCCACGTGCGCAACGACACCAGCCTGCCCTCGGGGTTGGAGCCGGGAGGCGCCCACAGCGCCGCCCCGCGCACCACGGGAGTCCTCTCGGTGTCGTCCTTGGTCTCGGTGACCCTGGTGTCTCCCGAGGGGACATAGCCGAAACCCGCGGTCAGGGCGAAGAAACGCCGGATGCGGGCCATACGCAGGACGTCGTCGGGAAACAGCCAGCGGAAGAACGCATCCTCCTGCGCCGCCCTGCTCAGAACACGCGACACACCGGCCACGTCGTCGATGGTGGCGGGACGGGAGACTGCGGTGACGATCGGACTCATCCCTGTTCTTTCCGGTTGGAGGACTTTCGCCCATGCTAGATCACGGAAATATCACGGCGCCGCCGTGGTGGGGGTGGGAGTGTCCCCCGTGGTGGAAGCGGAGCCCGGAACCTGCTGACCGAACACGTGGGCACGTACCCAGGAGTGCATGGCGATGGCGGCGGCGGCCCCGGCGTTGATCGACCGGGTCGAGCCGAACTGCGCGATGGACAGCACGTCGCGACACGTCCGGCGCGCCTCCTCGGACAGGCCGGGGCCCTCCTGGCCGAACACCAGCACGGCCTCCCTCGGCAGGGGGTAGGTCTCCAGCGGCACCGCGCCCGGCAGGTTGTCGATCCCCAGGAGGGGAAGTCCACGCTCGTCGGCCCACGCCACCAGCGCCTCGGTGTCGGGGTGGTGATGGACGTGCTGGTAGCGGTCGGTCACCATCGCACCGCGCTTGTTCCAGCGGCGGCGGCCCACGATGTGCACGGCGGCGCAGCCGAACGCGTTGGCGGTGCGCACGACCGAGCCGATGTTGAAGTCGTGCGACCAGTTCTCCACGGCGACGTGGAAGGGGTGGCGTCTGGTGTCCAGATCGGCCACGATCGCCTCGCGTCGCCAGTACCGGTAACGGTCCACCACGTTCCGGCGGTCGCCCCCCGCCAGGAGTTCGGGGTCGTAGTGGTCGCCTTCCGGCCATGGCCCCGGCCATGGGCCCACGCCCACCTCACCGCGTGCCTCGTCCTCGCCCGGGTCATCGGAAGGGGCACGCGGAACGGACCCG
>CALGOD010000472.1 GCA_937957845.1 uncultured Nocardiopsis sp. | reverse complement strand
GACTCACCTGCATGTTGCGGGAGATGCCGAGCGAGTAAGGAAAGTCAAGTGAGTACGGGGAAATCAGGAGAACGCGGTACCGGGTCTTTCGGGCCGAGGTGAAGTTCCTCCCCCGAAGAAGGGACACTTCACGACTCCTTACAGCTGCGTTGAGGCCTCTCCACAGCCCGACCGTCCCTGGACGGTCGGGCTTCGTCGTGCTCACTCACCGCGACAGTTTGCCGACCCACGCCTACGGATAGCCGCGATCTGTGCAAACACGGATCCTGAGACGACGCCGATGACTACAGAGCCATAACAGCATGACAGCGAGTCGGCACCAACGACCTGTCCGCGCTTTCCGAGTCGCAAGTTTCGTGATTAAGCTCCGCTAACGCTCCTGATTAAGTCATGCCACACATCGCGGACATCAGGAAGCACGTCCATCAGCACGCGCGTCCATCTCCGCGCGTGCTTCGCCGGTTGAACGGAGTTACCCACGATCATGGCAAGCAAGAAGGTCCTAGGCCTCGCTGCCGCAACCGCGGCCCTTGTCCTCGGCCTGACCGCGTGTGGCAACGATGGCGACGGTGGCGGCAGCGGCGACGGTGACCAGTTCACCTACGGTCTCCTCTACCCGCAGACCGGCAACCTGTCCTTCCTCGGCCCGCCCCAGATCGCCTCCGTGGAGTACGCGATCTCCGAGATCAACGAAGCCGGCGGCATCCTCGGCACCGAGGTCCCCGCGGTCGTCGAGGCCGACGAGGCCGGTGACAGCGCCCAGGCCAACGAGGCCGCCAACTCCCTCGTCTCCGACGGTGTCAACGCCGTCATCGGTGCCGCCGCCTCGGGTATGACCCAGGCGACCTACGACACCATCACCGCCGCAGAGATCGTCCAGTGCTCGGGGTCCAACACCGCGGCCGAGCTGAGCAACATCGACGACAACGGCTACTACTTCCGTACCGCGCCCAGCGACCTGCTCTCCGCCGTCGTGATGGCCCGCAAGATCGTGGACGAGGGCTACCAGACCGTGGCCATCGTCGCCCGCGCCGACGACTACGGCGGCGGCTACGCCAGCGCCCTGGAGCAGGAGCTGGAGGGCCTGGGCGCCGAGGTCGTCACCAACGACACCTACGACCCCGAGGCCACGACCTTCGACTCGGTCGTCAACAACGTCGGCAACAAGGAGCCCGACGCCGTCGCCCTCATCGCCTTCGAGGAGGGTGCGCAGGTCATCGCGCAGATGCTGGAGGGCGGTGTCAAGGGAGAGCAGCTCTTCCTCACCGACGGCCTCAACGACCCGGCCTTGG
>CALGOD010000471.1 GCA_937957845.1 uncultured Nocardiopsis sp. | reverse complement strand
TGGGAGGTGCGGTCCGGACTCCGTCACTGGACCCACTCCAAGCTCTACGCGTGGTTGTGTCTGGATCGGGGGATCCGGCTCGTCACCGAGCGGGGCCGGGAAGGCGACTTTCCGGTGGAGAAGTGGCGTGAGGAGCGGGAGGCCGTCCGCGAGGAGATCCTCGAACGCGGCTATGACCATGAGCGGGGTTCCTTCCGGCAGGCCTACGGCTCCCCCGACGTGGACGGGTCCCTGCTGCGAATTCCGCTGCTGGGCTTCCTGGACGGGGACGACCCGCGGGTGCTCGCGACCCTGGAGCGCGTGGACGCCGAATTGGGGGACGGCGGCCACCTCGTCCACCGCTACGACCCCGAGCGGACCGACGACGGGCTCGGCACCCCCGAGGGCGCCTTCCTGTTGTGCTCCTTCGACATGGCCTCCGCCCTGGTGCTCGCCGGCCGGGAGGAGGAGGCCAGGGAGAGGTTCGAGGCGCTGTGCGGATACGCCGGGGATCTCGGCCTGCTGGCGGAGGAAATGGACGCCGACGGCACCATGCTGGGCAACTTCCCCCAGGCGTTCACCCATCTGGCGCTGATCGAGGCGGCCGTCAACCTCGAGCAGGCGGGGGACACCGAGGCGTTGCACGCGTGGGTGAACGGCAGAGCCGGAAAGGCCACGAGACGAAGGAGGAATCCGGTCGATGGCTGAGGAGACCACCGAAGAGATCAAGGAGACGCTGCACCAGGAGGCGGAGGCCTACCGGGGTGACAGCGACCAACCCCTGGGTGGATACGCCGCTGTGGTCGCGGGCTACGCGGGACTGGTGGGGGCCGGGCTTCTCGCCGCACGCCTGCTGCGGCGCGACGGACGGACCGCGAACGTGGGCCCGTGGGATCTGGTGCTGATGGGACTGACCACCCACAAGGTGTCCCGGATGCTGGCCAAGGACGCGGTCACCAGCCCCTTCCGCGCCTTCTTCACCCGTTTCCGGGGTGTCTCGGCACCGGCCGAACTGGCCGAGGAGGTGCGTGGTCAGGGCGGTCGCCGGGCGGTCGGGGAGCTGATCACCTGCCCGTTCTGCATCGCGCAGTGGATCGCCACCGGGTACGCCTTCGGGCTGGTGTTCGCGCCGACCCTCACCCGGGGCGCCGGCGCGGTGTTCAGCTCCGTCGCGGTCTCCGACTGGCTCCAACTGGCGTACGTGCGCCTGCAGAAGGCCCAGGAGTAGAGGACACCCCGAAGGGGCGAAGGACCGGTCGAGGGCCCTTCGCCCCTTCGGCGCGTTCCGTCCCTTCCGGTGGGACGGAGAGGGCGACCACGCCCGGGAACGGACGCACCGCCTTCCAGGGTCAGGACCGGTGCTCTCCACGGCGGCGGTCACGGTGCTTTCCGCCGTCCCTGCGGTCTCCCTCGCCCCCGAGGTCCTCATGATCCTCGGGGTCGCCGGGACCGGCCACCGCGGCCTCCGGAGGCGTACCGACGACGAGCCCGAAGAGCACATGGTCCACCAGGAGCGCCCACCTCTCCTGCGGCCTGGACCTGCGGGCGTGGGCGAGCCCGAGCGCGGGTGCGACCAACAGCTCGAACACTCCCCAGGAGAGCACCCCGTAGACCGGGCCGGTGAGCCTCGACCTTCGCAGTCCCCTGGGCAGGAAGGCGAACATGGCGCCCGCCGTGGCCCCGTAACCCCAATGGGCCAGCTCGATCGTGGCCTTCCTCCGGTGCGGGGGGACGCTCTCCAGGACGGCGGGCACGCCCTCCGCCAGAACGGCCTCGGGCGGCGTACGCTCGACGAAGCCCATCCCGACCGCGACCTGGCGCGCACCGCTCATGGCCATCGCGCCCACGGTGCCCCGTACGGCGCCCCTGAACAGGGGATGTCTGGGAGGGG
>CALGOD010000470.1 GCA_937957845.1 uncultured Nocardiopsis sp. | reverse complement strand
CGTGTCGGCCGTGTCGCGCATCGCGTGGCCGGGTTCGACACCGACCACACGGGGTCGGGGACCGAAGGTGTGGCGCAGGGTACGGGTGGAGATCCCGGTCCCCGAACCGATGTCGAGCAGGAGCCAGGGGCGGGGCCAGGAGTCGCGAGCCTCGTTCAGGACGTGCGAGTGGAGGCGGGCGAGCACCGGGGCGGGATATCCGGGTCGGAAGCGGTCGTAGTCCCGGCTGAGTCGGTCGAAGGCCTGGGTTCTGTCGGTCATGCGGTCCTCATGCCCGGGCGTTCGAACGCGAATCTCTCCACGGGCGGGCCGGGACGCTCGGACCGACGGGGTCGTCGAGGCGGGACCGGGGCGAAGCGGGCGTCGGCTAGCGTGGATCCGTCCTGTCCCGTACCTCACCGTGAAGAGCCGCGTGTCCACGTCAGAGAAGTTCCAGAGCGTGTTCGTCGCGCTGGCCGCCCTCGCCGGACTGGGTGCGGGCCTCTTCCCGCCGGTCGGCGAGGCGGCGGGGCACCTGGTGCTCCCCGCCCTGATGCTCATGCTGACGGCGGTGTTCGCGCAGGTCGACGTCGGTCAGGTGCGCGAGGCCGGAGCCGCGGGCAGGGTGGTCGCCGTCAGCCTCGTGCTCAACTTCGTGTTCACCCCCCTGCTCGCCTGGGCTCTGGGAGCGGGGCTCCTGGGGCACTCCCCGGACCTGCGGATCGGCCTGCTGTTGCTGCTGGTCACCCCGTGCACGGACTGGTACCTGGTGTTCACCGGCCTGGCCCGGGGTCACATGGGTGTGGCCGCGGCGGTGTTGCCGGTGAACCTGGTCCTGCAGTTGCTCCTGCTGCCGCTGTACGTGCTGTTGCTCGGTGGCGAGGCGGCGATGGTGGACGCCGGGACACTGCTGGAGGCGGTTCTGCTGGTCCTGCTGGTGCCGTTGCTGCCGGCGGTGGTGCTGCGCGGGGTGGCGCGCCGGTGGAAGGGCGCCGACTGGCGGGACACGGTCCTGATCCCGCGGGTCGCCGGCGTCGTGCTTCCCTTGCTGTACACGGCGGTGCTGGCCATGTTCGCCTGGCAGGCGCGCACGGTGCTCTCCCACTTCGGGGAATTGGCCGCGCTGCTGCCGCCTCTGTCGCTGTTCTTCGTGGTGGCTCCGCTGGTGGCGGTGCTGGTCGCGCGCCTGCTCCGTCTGCCCGCCGACCAGCGGGTCACGTTGACGATGACGACGGTGGCACGCAACTCACCGACCGCCTTGGCGATCGCCGTGGCGGCCTTTCCGGACCGCCCGCTCATCGCGGTGGCCCTGGTGGTGGGTCCGTTGTTGGAGCTCCCGGTGTTGGCGCTCCTCAGCCAGTTGGTGCGGGTCCGCCCGAAGGAGTCCTCGCTTCGCCACTGACCCGCCCCCTGTGTCCGGAAACGGTGCCGGTGCGACGCAAGAGCCGTGACCTGTGGTGACTTCCTGCTCCTGTGGTCACTCTCGGGGGTCGAAGGGAACACCGGAGTCCGTCGAGGCAGGGAGTGGGCACACTCCTTTTCAGTCACCGGATCTGTAGGCCGTCACCGTCTGTGGGGCCCGACGTCGTAGGACGTGCTCCAGGACGAGTCCCGGACCAGAAGCAGGTCATCCGCTCTGGCGTGTCCATGGCCAGGCTTCGCTGATCCGTCCACACTTCTCGCCATCCGGGTACGTCGACGACCTGCCGGCCATTCCCTCACTTCGCCACGGCAGGTGGTCGGAATCGCTCACCGCCGTGTCAGAGCCGAGCGGCCGGTGAACCGCGGGTAGACGCTCCAGGGCTCCGACCATGCGTTGGGGAAAGTCCACCGCGGCCCGCCGAGTGTTCGTCGGGATCGTCGCCGACCCTCCTTCGGCGACGCGCGGGCTCTGACCGACCCGCCGCCCACGATCCGCCGGACACGCCTTGGAGGGCCCCCGAAATCCTTCCCGACGGTACGTCGGTATATTTACCGACGTGGCGTCGGGAAGCGGCGCTCCCGCATGGACTGAGAGAGGTCGGACATGTTTCTAGCCATGCGCGAACTGTGGTTCGCGCGTTCGCGCTTCGGACTGATGGGAGGAGTCATCGCCCTGATCGCGGTGCTGATGGTCCTGCTGTCGGGGTTGTCCTCAGGCCTCGTGGAGGACGGAGTGTCCGGCCTGAAACAACTCCCCGTCGACGGCTTCGCCTTCGAGGAGGAAACAGAGATCGGTTCCTCCTTCTCCCGCAGCCGCGTGGACGAGGAACAGCTCCAGAAGTGGCGCGACCAGCCCGAGGTCGCAGAGGCCGAACTCTTCGGGAACCTGCTCGTCAACGCCCGCAGCGACAACGATGTCCCCATCGACCTGGCCCTCTTCGGTGTCGAGGAGGGCTCCTTCCTCGAACCCGACGTCCATGAGGGCGAAGGCCTGGGGCGGCAGAACGGTCTGGTCGTCTCCCAGAGTGCGGTCGAGGCCGGTATCTCCATCGGAGACGTTCTGACAGTGGACCGGTTGGGGACCGAACTGGAAGTCGTCGGAGCCTTGGAGAACCAGCACACCTACGGCCACGTCGACGTCGCCTACCTGCCCCTGGAGACCTGGCAGGAGATCTACGCCGGTGTCCCCACCGGGCAGGAGGCCGACCCCGCCGTCTACACCGAGGCGACCGCCGTGGCTCTGCTCGCGGAGCCCGGCGGGGAGATCGACCACTCCGCGGGCGACAGCGCCGCCGGGACCATGAGCCTGCCCTTGGAGGAGACCTTCGCCGCGTCCCCCGGTTACAGCGCGGAGACCTCGACCCTGGACCTGATCAAGGCCTTCCTCTACGCGATCTCCGCGCTGGTGGTCGGCGCCTTCTTCACCGTCTGGACGATCCAGCGCAAGCACGAGCTGGCCGTGCTGCGCGCGATGGGCGCCTCCACCGGCTACCTCGTGCGCGACGGCCTTGGGCAGGCCCTCGTCATCCTGGTCGCGTCCTGCGCCATCGGGCTCGGCGTGGGGATGGGAACGGGTTCCCTGATCACCGGTTCGGGGGTGCCCTTCCTCCTGGAGAGGGCCGCGGTCGCAACGGCGGTGGTCCTGCTGATCGTTCTCGGACTGTTCGGTGCGATGGCCGCCATCATCCGTGTTTCCTCGATCGACCCCTTGACCGCCCTGGGAGGACAGCGATGACCGTCACGGCCGCATCCAACACAGAACCCGCCCACCGGGACGACAGAGGACTCCTTCTCGAAGGCGTGACCCTGCGCCTGGGCGACGGGGACACCACGGTCACCGCCCTGGACGAGGTGTCCATCGCCGTCCGCCCCGGAGAACTGGTCGCAGTGGTCGGCCCGTCGGGAGCCGGGAAGTCCAGTCTGCTCGCCGTCGCCGGCGCCCTCACCGTGCCTGACTCCGGCACGGTCCGCGCCAACGGCCTGGACATCACCGGCCTGTCCAAGCGGGCTCGGGCGCGCTTCCGCCGTGAACACATCGGCTTCGTGTTCCAGTCGGGCAACCTGCTCGGAGCTCTCACCGCCACCGACCAACTACGCATGATGACCCACCTCGGACGAGGGGGCACACAGCAGGACGTCCAGCGTCTCCTGGAAGAGGTCGGTATGGGCGACAAGGCGAACCGGCGACCACACCAGCTCTCCGGCGGTGAACGCCAACGGGTCGGGATAGCCCGCGCCCTGATGGGCAGGCCCGCGGTCCTGCTCGTGGACGAGCCCACAGCGGCCCTGGACCGCGCCCGCAGCCACGAGATCGTCCGGTTGCTCGCACAGGAGACCAGGCGGTTCGATGTGGCTACGATGATGGTCACCCACGACCACGATGTCCTGGAGTACTGCGACCGGACAGTGCGGATGACGGACGGTCGCCTATCGGAATGAGCACGGAGGGGGTTCTTGCCTCGGATCACAGCGGCCACGCTCGCTGACCATCAGGCCAACCAGCGCCGGGCCGTGCTCGACGCGGCGAAGGAGGTCCTGACAGAGGTCGGTGGTGACGCTTTCTCCCTGAGCAGGGTCGCCGCCCGGGTCGGCCTGGCCCGCTCCAGCCTCTACCAGTACTTCGACTCCCGCCAAGACCTGCTCGACGCGCTGGTCGAGGACCTTTTCCCCCACTGGTCGCACCTGGTGACCGGCGCGATGGCCAGGGAAACCTCTCCGGCCCTCCGCGTGCTCGCCTACGCCAACGCCAACCTGCGGTTGGTGGCCGACGGAGAGCACGCGGTGGCCGGAGCACTGGCCGCCGCCTCTCCCGGCGCGGACTTCGCCGAGCGCAGCCGCGAGATGCACGAACGGCTCGCGGCCCCTCTGACAGAGGCGCTGAAGGTTCTGGGGGTCCCGGACCCCCTGGCGACGGCGGAACTGGTCAACGCCGTGGTCCACAAGGCTTCGCGCATGATCGAGTCCGGTACCGCCTTCGAGGACGCCTCGGCGAGGGTCGAAGAAATCCTTCACCCCTTCCTCATGGATCAGGAGGGCCGGCGCGGTTCCCGCGTTCGCCTCCCCCGCTGACCCGGCGGCTTCGCCATGGCCTCGGGACCGGCCACGCCCCTCCGAGTCCGGGGACCCCCTGCGCCCCTCCCGTCGTACGAACGCCCCTCCCCCGACGGCCGTCGGGTGGTCCCGCCGTCCGCGCAAGCCTGTCCTCTCCCGGCCGATCGACGCGGACCGCGGGAGCCGGCGGTGTGTCCGGCACGCTTCCTCCCGCCCCGTCCTCGAGGTCGGTAGGGGAACACCGAAACCCGGGTCCTCGACCATGCGACTCGTGTCATGTCCGGGAGCACCGACATCGGAACGGCTGACGCGGCAGGTCGACCACCTGCCGATGGACCGAGTCCACTGACGGTCGACGCGGGTGCCGCTTCGTGACCGCCGCCATCGCCGCCACGGTCCCGCCCGGGATACCGGCGGCGTACACAGGCCCCGGAACGGGTACGCAGACCTGGGTCCCGAACCCGACTTCACCCCCCGTCCTTCAGGAGCCCTTTGTGAAGCCGTACGCCGACGATCCCGTGCGAGCCCTCCTCCAGATCACCGCCGACCTGCTCGCCCTGGTCTGGGTGTACCTGTGGGTCAGGGCCGCGCTGTCGCTGCGCGAGATCATCCTGACCCTGAACCGTCCCGGCGAGTTGATGGCCGGCACCGGCGAGGGCTTCGCCGAGCACATGGACAGCGCGGCCGAACAGGCCCGCAAGGTCCCGTTGGCCGGGGAGGCCCTGGCCACCCCCTTCGCCCACATGAGCGAGACCGGAGAGTCGCTCACCGCGGCGGGGGACTCCCTCCAGGAGTCGGTCGCCTCGCTCGCGCTGACCCTGCCGCTGCTCACGGCCGCGATCCCGCTGTTGCTCCTCGCCGCGACCTGGCTGCCGGCGCGTGTCCGGTGGATACGCCAGGCCACCTCCGTCCGGAGACTGCGCACCCTCGCTCCCGAAGCCCGGTCCCGACTGCTGGCGCTGCGCGCCCTGACCTCGGTGTCCCCGGCCAGGCTGGCCGCGGTGCACGAGGATCCGGCGGGCGCCTGGCACTCCGACGACCGAGGTGCCGTGGGCGCGCTGGCCTCGCTGGAGCTGCGTCGTCTGGGCCTGCGCGATCTGTGAACCCGACTCCGAACGTCGGTGCCGCTTCCTAAGCTGGTGGCCACATCTCTACCCCGGGGAGGCCGCATGCACCTGTCGGCATTGTTGGAATTCGACGTCGTCCCCCTGGACACCGACGACTCCGTGTCCGTACTGCTGGAGATCACCGCCCCCGAACGCGAGGAGGACGCCGAGCGCCCTCCCGCGACCCTGCAAATCGTGCTGGACCGCAGCGGCTCCATGGGCGGAGGGCGTCTGGAGGGGGCGGTGCGGGCGCTGCTCGCGTTGGTGGACCGGTTGGCGCCCTCCGACCACTTCGGCCTGGTCTCCTTCAACGACCAGGCCCGGGTGGAGGTACCGTGCGGGCCGCTGACCGACAAGGACCAGGTGCGCGGGCTGATCTCGGCTCTGCGCGCGTCGGGGGGCACCGACCTGTCCAGCGGACTGCTGCGCGGCGTCCAGGAGGCCCGCCGCGCCGGCGCGGACAGGGGCGCCACCCTGCTGTTGATCTCCGACGGGCACGCCAACCAAGGCATCACCGACCACGGCCTGCTCAGGCAGGTGGCGGCCGACGCCTACGGGCACGGGGTCACCACCACGACCCTGGGGTACGGGCTCGGCTACGACGAGGAGCTGCTCGGGGTGGTGGCCGACGGGGGCGCGGGCAGCGCCCTGTTCGCCGAGGACCCCGACACCGCGGGCGGTCTCATCGCCCAGGAGGCGGAGTACCTGTTGGCCAAGACCGCCCAGGCCGTGTCGTTGCGGGTTCCGTCCGGTCCCCTTCTGCGCGGTGTCGGTGTGGTGGGCGAGATGCCCTTCCACCGGCTGACGGACGGGTCGGTGGTGGTGGAGCTGGGCGACTTCCACTCCGGGGAGAAGCGTCGTCTGCTGTTGCGCATGGAGGTCCCGGGGGTGGCCTCCCTGGGCACGGTCACCGTCACCACCATGGAGACCACCTACGTGGACCCGGCGACGCTGACCACCTACACCGTGACCCTGCCCGTCACGGTCAACGTCGTCCCGGGCGACGAGGCCTCCGAACGGGCGCCCCGGCCGGAGGTACGCACGGAGGAGGCGCTGCAGCGGGCGCAGACCGCCAAGCGCGAGGCGAGCGAGGCCCTGCGCAGAGGCGAGCGCGACGCCGCCGTGGACCGGCTGGAACAGGCTCGGCGAGACCTGCTGGGGCCGCAGGCGCCCGGTGCCTCCGGAGCGGGATCCGCGTCTTCGGCGCCTCCTCCTCCCGAGGTCGCCGCGCAGATCGCCGAGTTGCAGCGGATGGCGCGGATGGCCCGGGTCGACGACGCGGCCCGCACCTCCAAGACGCTGTACGCCAGCCAGGCGGGGTACTCCCGCAAGGGCGGTCGGCGGCAGGCCCCGGCGACGCCCCCGGGCGAAGAGGTCGACCGTGGCCCCCGGGGCGGACGGGAACGTCTCATCCGGGGTGAGCAGACCGATGGTGGACGCCCCACCCCGGACGGGGGGAACCGACCGCCTCAGGAGACCTGAACGGGTCGCGGGGTCACACGCCCACGGCGCGGGACCGGCGCGGCCGAGAAAGCAACCAGGGTCGGCACACCAGGAAGAGGAGCGCGATCTCCACCGGCGCACCGCCGTAGTACATGAGCTGGGCCCCGGCGTGGGCCTGGTCAAGAGGCACCCCTGGAGGCGGTGCGGCGTAGACGGTCTTGGCCAGGATGTTGTGCGCCGCTATGGCCGCGACCAGGGCGCCCGCCCGCCACGGCGGTGAGAGCCGGTGCGGGGCGGGGTCGGGGCCTCCAAGGACGGCGAAGGCGAACAGATATCCGGCGGCCGGCACGTGCAGGTGCACCAGGGCGTACAGGACCGGTTCGGTGTGCGTCGCGGCGTACAGGCCGGTGCGGTAGAGCACCCACAGGCCGCCGATGTCGAGCAGACCCGCGACGAAGGGGTTGGTCAGGAACGCCACGGGCGCCGAACCCAGGAACCGTGCCAGCGTGCGCGCCCCGCCCACCGGCATGCTCCGCAGGGCCAGGGTGACGGGGGCGGCCAGGACCAACAGGAGCGGGCCGAGCATGCCAAGGAGGACGTGCCCGGCCATGTGGGCGACGAAGTCGTGGTGGGCCCGCTCGGCCAGGGGCCCCGCCAGGGCGACTCCGACGCACGCACATCCCGCCGCCCACGCCAGGACCCTTCCCCAAGGCCAGGAGACACCCCGTCGGCGCAGCAGGAGCACCGCCGCGGCGTAGGCCACGAGGGCCGTGCACACCAGCACCAGGACGGCCCACTCTCCGGGGGACGGAAGCGCGAGGGCGGGTTCGTGGCCATGGTGGTCCATCTCAGGCCTCCGCCGGCGCGGCGCCCGGTGCTCCTCGTGCCCGGCGCCCGGTCAGGACCCACAACACGATCCCGGCGATCAGCAGTATCCCCCCGGGGATGTTCCAGGCCAGGTCGTAGGGCAGCAGGTCGACACCGTAGCGGACCTGGTGGATGCCCATCAGCTTGTGCTGGACCAGCCCGTCGTAAAGCTGGAAGAACCCCCCGCCGGTCAGCCAGCCCGCCGCGAAGTCCACTCCCCGGAAGGCGTGCTCCCTGTGCAGGGAGGCGACCATGAGCAGGGCCGCCACCGTGGCGAACCAGCTGAAGGCGTGGAGGATCCCGTCCGACACCAGTCCGACATCGGTGGTGGAGAGGTCGTAGAAGTGGTGCCAGTGCAGGATCTGGTGGAAGATCACCTCGTCCACGAAGGCCACCGTCCCCACCCCTAGGAGTACGCCCGCGGTCAGATTGCGACCGCGCAGTGTCCCGCGGCCCGGTCTTCCGTGTACGGGTGTCGCCATGCGGTTTTCCCCCGTGTGTCCTGGAGCCTGTTCTTCGAAGGTCTTCCCGAGTCGCTGGGGGCGCCGGGGGCCGCGCGTGGCGAAGGTGCGAACGAAGCACGGTGAGGGTCACGGTCGGGATGGGAGTGCCCGTAGCGGCCCTCGAGGGCGGTGGGGGATGGACGGGAACCGCGCGCGGTGACCCTGGAGAGTGGTGGCGGGAGAGGAACACCGTCTGGAACCGCGCTCCGTCCTTCGCCGAGCCGTCCCCGACACCGGGGCGCCCGGGATGCGGTGCCTCCCGGGCGGCCGCGCGACGTGCGGCGGACTCTGTCCTCGTCGCGCCGTTCTCAACGGCCGGCTTCGGCGAGCGCTCCCTGCACCGTCCTGGGGAGCTTCCCCTCCAGGAAGCGGGCCATGTCCTCCTCCTGGCGGAGGATGGTGGTCAGCTTCTGCGCGATCTGCTCCTCCCCCAAAGAGCGAGCGGAGTCGATCAGCGCGCGGTAGGAGGCGATCTCGAAGTGCTCGGCGGCGTAGTCGGCGATGGCGTTCTTGACCATCGTGTCACCCGCGGGCTTGTTCACCATGCCCTGCACTGCGCCGGACATCCCGGCCAGGGCGCTCTTGACCTTGGAGACCTTGCCTCCCATGGACTCGATACAGCCCTGGACCGTCTCCGCCTGCGCACGCGTCTCCTCGATGTGCTGCGTGAGGCGCGCGTGGACCTCCGGATCGGCCTCCGCGTCCTTGGCGTGGCGCTCCAGGGTCTCCTCCAGCGACTTCTCCATCGAGTACGCGTCGTTGAGCCAGGCGATGAACTGTTCGCGGCTGTCCACTGCGATCCCCCTTCGTCGATGGCCTCTCGGTCTCTTCTGAGGCGCGACTACCCGGGCGATCCCACGACAAACGCCGGTCCTCGACGGCGCCGGAGGCCGTGGCGGGAGGTCAAAGGACGAAGCGAACACGGGTGCCCGGGCCGGCCTGGGCGGCCTTGGGCAGGTCCGCCGCGCGCACGACGGCCACCACCGGGTAACCGCCGGTCACCGGGTGGTCGGCCAGGAACAGCACCGGTTCGCCCCCGGGTGGAACCTGCAGTGAGCCCGCGACCATGCCCTCACTGGGCATCTCACCGTCGCGGGAGCGTTCCAGGACGGGGCCGGCCAGGCGGGCGCCGACCCTGTCGGTGCGCGGGGTGACCTCGTACTCGCCGGACAGCAGCGTGTCGACGGCCTCGGCGGTGAACCAGTCCTCACGCGGTCCCAGGACGACCCGCAAGGTCGTCTTGGGGCCTCCCACGGG
>CALGOD010000469.1 GCA_937957845.1 uncultured Nocardiopsis sp. | reverse complement strand
AGGAGCCGCTGGAGGCGTTCAACATCACCGTCGAGGGCACCGACATCATCCTGGACTCGGCTGTGGAGTCCTGAGGTCGCGCATAGGTCGCCCCGCTGTCCCGACATGACGGTGCCCGGAGCGAAGACCGCTCCGGGCACCGTTGCGCGTTCACGCGCGAGGCCTCAGGCCTCGCTCTCCTCCTTCGTCGGTCCGCTGATCCCATTGGGCTCGCGGCGGCGGAAGGCGGAGTCGGGGAACCGTGCGGCGTAGGAGGACTCGTGCTCGTCCATGGAGAGGAACTGGGTGCGGTTGCGCGGCAGGGACTCGGGATAGTGGGCGACCAGCCATCCGATCAGGTGCTCGCGGATCTCGCACGCGATGTTCCACTGGGCGCCGGTGTCCGCGGCGGTGGCCACCCCCCGTACGACCACCTCGCCGTTCTCGGTGATGTTGACGACCTGGCAGGACCAGCTGCGGCCGTCCCAGTTCTCGCTGGCCGTGATCAGGCGCCCGGCCTCCTCACGCAGTTCGGCGATCGGGACCTCCCAGTCCAACGGCATCTCCACCTTGGCGGTGATCGCCGTGCCCTGTTTGGTCCAGTTCTCGAAGCTGGTCGTGGTGAAGTTGGCGACGGGCACCACCAGGCGGCGCTCGTCCCAGATCTTGATGGTGACGTTGACCAGGCTGAGTTCCTCGACTCGGCCCCACTCGCCCTCGACCACGACCACGTCACCGATGCGCAGGGCGTCGCTGAAGGCCAGCTGTAGTCCGGCGAACAGGTTGCCCAGAGTGGATTGGGCGGCCACACCGGCGACGATGCCGATGATGCCCGCCGAGGCCAGAAGTCCGGCTCCGAGCGCGCGGACCTGGTCGAAGGTGAACAGGATGGCGGCCACGGCCAGGATCACGATGATCGAGGTGATCACCCGGCGCAGGAGGCGCACCTGGGTCTGGATGCGTCGGGCCTTGCGGTCGGCGTCGCCGTTGGCGATCGACAGACGCGCCAGGATCATGTCCGTGACGGCGTAGGCGAGGCTGATGCCCAGTGCCGTCAGTGTCGCGATCATGAGGATGCGCATCGAGTGCTCGATGGCCTGGTACGTGCTCCACCCCACGTCGCCGCGATCGGGCAACGCCAGGTTCGCGCCGAGCACGGCGGCCGCGGCGTACCCCGAGTAGGTCGTGCGGCTCACCAGGTACCGGGAGACCTTCCAGGCCCGGTCCAGCTTGTGCTTGAGAACCCAGCGCAGAGCGAAGACCAGCAGTACCGCGATCGTGACGGCGATGCCGAGCGTGATCCATTGGGATGGGCTCACGACGAAAAGCCCCCTTGTCGTCGATGTCGGGGAGGTGTCGAAACGTGCCTGGCTACTTGCCCAACCTAGACCATGCGGATACGTAATCGTGACGTTCGCTTCACGAGCCCGAGACGCTCGGAAGCGCGGTCGAGGCCGGGACGGACGCCGGCCCGGGCTCTGCTGCGGGGCGGTGCCGGCGGTGACGGCATACGGACACGGTGACCGAGAAGGGCGCCCCCGACTCGCCACTCGATCCTCTACGCCACACCGACAATGTTTCCGGCTTTCCCCCAGGACCGGCCGGTGCCCGTCCGGCTCGTCCTTGGTGACCTCGCCCACCTCGCCTCCGGGGAGACCGGACGACACGGACCGTCCGCACGTCAGGGCATGACGAGGCGGAGAGCCCGGGGACTCACCGGCCCCGGGGGCGGAGCATGGTGAGGCCGGGGCCACCGCGGTCGGTCGGGAAGGGGCGGCCGGCGCACCCTTGGAGCCTCCACGTCGGGGACGCGCGGGGCGCGGTTGGCCGTATGTCCTTCCGACGGACCAGAATGGGGGCATGGCTGAGACTCCTCACCTGCGCCCCGCCCCCGGATCCATTCCGACCGAGCCGGGCGTGTACCGGTTCCGGGACGCGTCGGGCCACGTCATCTACGTGGGCAAGGCGAAGAACCTGCGCTCGCGCCTGTCCTCCTACTTCCGCGACTTCGCCGGGTTGCACCCCCGCACCCAACAGATGGTCTCCACCGCCGCCGACGTGGACTGGACGATCGTCGGCAACGAGGTCGAGGCGCTTCAACTGGAGTACTCCTGGATCAAGCAGTACGACCCCCGTTTCAACGTCAGGTACCGCGACGACAAGAGCTACCCCTACCTGGCGGTCACCCTCAACGAGGAGTTCCCCCGGGTGCAGGTGATGCGAGGAGCCAAGCGCAAGGGGGTGCGCTACTTCGGTCCCTACTCGCACGCCTGGGCCATCCGGGAGACCGTCGACCTTCTCCTGAGGGTCTTTCCCGTGCGCACCTGCTCGCCCGGTGTGTTCCGCGGTGCCCGTAACAGCGGTCGTCCCTGTCTGCTCGGCTACATCGACAAGTGCGTGGCACCCTGTGTGGGCAAGGCCTCTCCCGAGGAACACCGGAGGCTGGTGGAGGACTTCTGCTCCTTCCTCGCGGGTGACACCGGTCGCTTCCTGCGGGATCTGGAGGAGCGGATGAAGCAGGCCGCCCAGGAGATGGAGTACGAGCGCGCCGCCCGCGTCCGCGACGACATCGGTGCCCTGCGCGCCGCCTTGGAGAAGCAGGCCGTGGTCCTGCCCGACTCCACCGACTGCGACGTCATCGCCATGGCCGACGACCCGCTGGAGGCCGCCGTGCAGATCTTCCACGTGCGCGGTGGACGCATCCGTGGCCGGCGCGGCTACGTCGTGGACAAGGTCTCCGACGCCTCCCCGGCCGAGCTGATGGCCACCTTCCTCGGTCAGCTCTACGGCCCCACCGAGGGCGCGGACGAGAGCACGGGCACCGGTACCGCTGTTCCACGTGAGGTCCTGGTCTCCCACGAGCCCGCAGACCCCGAGGCCATGGCGGCCTGGCTGTCGGAGCACCGCGGGTCCACGGTCGATCTGAGGGTCCCGCGGCGGGGCGACAAGAAGTCCCTCATGGAGACCGTCGACAAGAACGCCCGCGAGGCGCTGGCCCGGCACAAGACCCACCGCGCGGGGGACCTGAGCACCCGCGGTCGCGCCCTCAACGAGATCCAGGAAGCACTGGACCTGCCCGAGGCGCCGCTGCGCATCGAGTGCTTCGACGTCTCCAATCTCCAGGGCGAACACGTGGTGGCGTCCATGGTGGTCTTCGAGGACGGGCTGGCACGCAAATCCGAGTACCGCAGGTTCTCCGTCCGCGGCAGTGGCGAGGGCGGACGCGAACAGCACGACGTCGCCGCCATGTACGAGGTGGTCCGCCGGCGTTTCCGCCGCTACCTGGAGGAGAGTTCCAGGAGCGGCGAGGTCGCCCGGATGGGCGGGACCGGTGAACACTCGGACGGACGGGGTGATGACGAACCGTCACCCGGAAAGTTCGCCTATCCGCCTAACCTGGTGGTGGTGGACGGCGCCCGGCCCCAGGCCGAAGCGGCGCGTCGAGCGCTGGACGAACTCGGGATCGAGGACGTCGCGGTGTGCGGTCTGGCCAAGCGACTGGAGGAGGTGTGGCTGCCGGGTGAGGAGGATCCGGTGATCCTGCCCCGCACGGGCGAGGGTCTCTACCTGCTCCAACGGGTGCGCGACGAGGCGCACCGCTTCGCCATTCGTTACCACCGCCAAAAGCGCGCCAAGGCGCTCACGGGCAGCAGCCTGGATGAGCTCCCCGGCCTCGGGCCCGCCCGCAGGTCGGCTCTGATCAAGGAGTTCGGTTCGGTGAGAAGACTCGCCTCGGCCACGGCCGAGGAGATCGCCGCGGTGCCCGGGATCGGTCCCAAACTGGCCGAGGCCGTGCACGCACACCTGTCCGGCGGCCCCACCGGCGCAGGTGGGTCGGAAGACGGGGCAACACAACGGCACACCACTGACGGGGGAGGAGACGCATGACGGTCGAACTGGGTGGGGAACTGCCACCCGAGGTGGTCATCGTCACCGGCATGTCCGGTGCGGGACGCAGCACCGCGGCCAGAGCACTGGAGGACCTGGACTGGTTCGTGGTGGACAATCTTCCACCGGGCCTGGTGCCGACGATGATCGAGCTGGCCGGGCGTACGCACGGCGCCGTGCCGCGCGTGGCCGTGGTCGTCGACGTGCGCTCTTTGGCGTTCACCGAGAACCTGCTGTCCACGGTGGAGGAGCTGCGCAAACGCGATATCACCGCGCGCGTGCTCTACCTGGAGGCCGGTGACGAGGCCCTGGTGCGTCGGTTCGAGGGAGTGCGCAGGCCCCACCCCCTCCAAGGCGACGGCCGTCTGACCGACGGCATCGATCGTGAACGCGAGACCTTGCAGGCCATCCGGGGCGAGGCCGACCTGGTCATCGACACCTCCCAGCTCAACGTGCACCAGCTCAAG
>CALGOD010000468.1 GCA_937957845.1 uncultured Nocardiopsis sp. | reverse complement strand
CGTACTGCCAGTGCTGGGAACAGAACGCACCCGGGTGCACTCCCTGGACATGGGAGGGAGCCTCCGGCTCCGGCTGGGGCTCGGGTTCGGGTTGCGGGGCCGGTTCGGGCCGCGGCTCGGGGACGGGTTCGGATCGTGGCTCGGGTTCGGGTTCGGGCCGCGGGTCCCCGATCTCCTCGGGACACTCCTCGGTGGGTTCGACGACGTGCAGTTTCAGTACGAGGTCGTCCCTGTAGGGCGCCGTCTCCTCGCCCTTTCCGGGGGACTGGGCACACACCAGGTGGTCGCCGGCCTCGTCGAGCTCGGGACCGTCCACGTCGCCGAACGCGGCCGACACCTCCACACCGGCGGTGCCCGCGTTCTCGGCCCATTTCCGCGCTTGGGAGACCTTGTCGTCCACGAACCCGGGCAGGGTCGGCCACTCCTGCGGCGCCCCGGTTTCGTCGGGGCAGTCGGTGCCCTCCGGTGCGACGCCCAGGTCGACGACGGTGCCACCGGTCTCCTGGAAGCACACCAGCATCGCCGAGCGGTTCCACACCGAGTCGTCGTCGGCCGCGGCGAGCACGACCTCGCCCAGGGTGAAGTCGGAGCCGTCGAGCTCTTCCTCCGCCTCGTTCAGGTCGAGGCCGACCAGATCGGGTGCGGTGGGGACCGGTGGCTCGGTGGGGGAGGACGACGGAGTGACCGCCACCGATTCGGCCTCCGTGTCCGGTGGGCCGAGGAGAATGCCGATGAACAGCAGGAACAGGAAGCCGGCCGCGAAAACGGACGCGCACCCCCCACAGCCGATGCCGATCTTCGCGCCGAGGGACAGACCCGGCTTCGGTCCCGCTGGGAAGGAAGGCTGGGGAATGGTCATGGATACTCCAGAATCCACGGAAGGCAGGGCGGATGAGCACCAGGAGTCTGGAGTGCGGGCTGGTGCTTGTGAGCTTTACGAAGCTGCCGCACCAGTGTTCTGTCCGCTTTATTGGTCAAGTGTGGATTTGCGCCTATCGTGACGTGAAGGTTATGGGAACCGTCGGCATGCGAGACGAAAAGGCCCCCTCTTCCTGCCGTGCTCCTCACGGTGAGCCGTCCCCGTCCACCTGGTGAAGCCGCTCCACCAGGAGTAACGTGGATCACACGATCCTTCTCGCCGGTGCCGATTCCGACCCGGTGGACCAGCGGGGGAGGGAGTCCGCATGTCGCAGAAGAGCGTTCACCGGAGCCCGGCGGACCGGGAGGGCCGACTGTCCGCCCTCGTGCCCTTCGCGGCGAGCCTGATGATGCTGGTCGGCGTGTTCGAGATGATCACGGGTCTGGTCGCCCTCGTGGGAGATGGCCTCTACGTGGTCCGCGGGGACCACGCCTTCGCGTGGGACCTGACGGTGTGGGGCTGGTCCCACCTGGTCCTGGGACTGCTCGTGGGCCTGTCCGGCCTGGCCCTGTACCACGGACGGATGCGGGTGCGCCCGATCGCCATGGTCCTGGTCGGCGTGGGCGCGATCGCGACCTTCGCCTTCCTGCCCTACTACCCCGCCTGGTCCCTGCTCGTCATCCTCTTGGACATCGTGGTGCTCGGTGCCTTGGCGGTCCACGGGCGCTGGGCCTCCCGGCCACGAACCTGAGAGCGCACCGGCCGCGTTCGCGTTCACAGCAGGCGAAGCACGAAGCC
>CALGOD010000467.1 GCA_937957845.1 uncultured Nocardiopsis sp. | reverse complement strand
GATTCGCGAGCATCAGAGCGCCCGTTTCCGCTCACCCAAGAGAAGACGCTCTAGGCTCCGCGCATGACTCCCCGGAATCTGCTGTGGGCCGCCCAGTTCGTCGCCGTGTTCCTCCTGATGGGCGCCGGCCACATCTGGTGAGCGATCATCGTCGCCCTTGCTTCCGTGGCCGCTCTGTGGACATGGGACTTCTTCGAAGCCCGCGCAGATCGTCGTCATGAGGCACCGCCTACCGAACCGGAATCCACTCCGTAGGGGCCCGCCATGGTCGCGGTGTCGGTTCACCGAAGGTGAGACGGACCGGATGCACACACCGTGGTCGGTGTCGAACGGTTCGACCATTTCCCGGGCCAGGGGTTGCGCCGGCCGTTCGACCGGGGTTGTCTGGCCGGTAGGCGTCGGTACCGGCCCACCCCCACAACCACGGAGCAGGAGCGCCCGCCCCATGCCCTCTCAGCGCGACCCACGGGACTCTCTGACACTCAGTGCGTTCATGGCCGCCGGAACACTGGGATTGATCTTTCTTGACCTCGCTCCGGACGGTGAACTTCGCGTTTGGACGATAGTCCTCACCGTCTTCTGGGCGTTCTTCTTGCTGAACGATGCCCGGCTGTACCGTCAGTGGAAGCGGAGAACCGGTGAGGTGGACCCTGCACCAGAGGGAAAGGACAGCCCATAGCTCGGCACCGGCATGGACTTGTCCCCACGAGTGCAGAACGGAGGTACCTCACCGCGTGCAGCCCCAACGACCGGAGAAGAGCCACCTATATGTCTGGGCCGTGTGCACGGCCTTCATCCCCGTGCTGGCCTGGTCGATGTGGAACGATGGACGCGGAGGCTGGAAGGCCCTGCCTTTCTTCTTCGCGCTGTTCGTATGGTTCCTGATCCGCGACACCCGCGAGTACCGACGCTTGAAGCATGCCTATCCGGAATACCAGAGCAGCTTATTATCCGACGACGAATCTGCGCCGTAAGCACTGGTCATGGCGATGATGCTCTTCGTCGAAGAGGGACCGGATGCACACCCCGTGGTCGGTGTCGACCTGTTCCGCCACCTCACGCACGAGCGGTTGCGCGAGCCGTTCGGACCGGGTTGTCTTACCGGTAGGAGTCGGCATCAGCCCACCCCCACAACCACAGAGCGGGAGGCCCCACCCCATGGAACCCCAGCCACCACGCAAGTGGCCTCTCATCGTGTGGGCAGTCCTCCTCGCGGTGAACATCATCCTGATCTTCCCAGGCCTTTACGTTCTGTACATGGCCGGACGAGTAAGCGTCCTGGTCATGGCGGCGGTCTGGGCAATAGTCAGCACAGTTCGAGTGGTTCAGGAAAGGCGCGTCTATATCGAGGCCCGACGCGAATACCTTGCTCATCACCCGACCTTCCAAGAACCCACGCCGTAGCTCTCGGCCATCGTGGTGACGACCTCCTCGAAGACGGTCGAGCGCACACGTCATGGTCGACGACGCCCCGTTCGCAACCTCGCGGACCAGGGATGACGCAGGACTCCCGGGCCCGGGTCATCTCTTACCAGCAGAAGTCAGCCGACTCGCCCGCGACAGCGACAGAACATGGAACCCCATCGCATGCAGCCCCGTCCGCCGAAACCGTGGTTCTTGCTCACCAACCTCCTCGTCGTGCTGTGCGCGGGCTGGTGGCTCATGTCGGACCTCTCAGGCCAGGGGTGGTCGGCTTTCCCCGCATGGGAGCTGCTCATCGTCTGGCTGCTCTGCCTGGTGTTGTCCATATACGCGTACGGGAAGAAGTGGGCTTTTCACCGTCGGCACCAGGGCACCTCTCCCACCGAGGAAGAGCCCGCGCCGTAGCCCGCTGCCGGCACAACCGAACACGCCCACGGAGAGGGACACCCCACCGCATGAAAAAATCCTGGGAACCACTGCTGCTGGTCATGGCCATGACCAGCCTGGGAGGCGGGGTCCTATCGCTTGTGGACGCTCTGGTGTTCCCAGGGCTCATGCTCCTGAGCAACTCCGGACTCTTCTTCCTGCTTCTGAAGAGAGAGAAGGA
>CALGOD010000466.1 GCA_937957845.1 uncultured Nocardiopsis sp. | reverse complement strand
AACATATGCCGGAGATCGCGTTCATCTTTTTTGATAGGACGGATGTTGTCCGACCCGGCGAAGGATCCGGTGTCGACGCGCTCCTGCGTCGGCTCGGCACCTCCGGGCTCGTCGACTTCGACGAGCCCGTCGCCGTTCTGATGACCCGACCCTTCACCGCCGACGACCCGCCGACCGGGCCCGGCGCCCTGCACGCCCTCATGCGCGGCGGCGGTTACCTCGCCCTCGCCTCCACCGCGCCCCGAGCCGTGGCGGAGCGCGCCTTCCTCCCCTTCCAGCCCCTGGAGCCCGGAGTCGCCGACCTCGCGTGGTGGCCCTACCCTGACGAGGACGTGTCCGACAAGGGCACTGGAATCGTCGCGGGGCTGGGCCGTGCCCCCGCCCAGGGGAGGGGACCACGTAGATGGCGGTGAACTGGACCGGCGAGATCCTGGCGCAGCTGCAGTTCTACTGGGAGTACTCCTTGTGGCCCCGGCTGGAGGGGCTCACCGACGAGGAGTTCTTCTGGGAACCGGTGCCCGGATCCTGGACGGTCCGCAGAACGCCCACCGGGCGCCACCAGCCCGACTCGGCCGTTCCCGAACCGGAACCACCCCCGGTGACCACCATCGCCTGGCGGCTGGGGCACATCGCCGTGGACCTGCTGGAGACCCGCCTCAACTGGCACTTCGGCGACCGCACCGCCACCCGTGAGAACATCGACTGGCCCGCGAGCGCGGTCGAGGCCAGGCAACGGCTGCGCCACGCCTACCAGAGCTGGTCCGAGCACATCCAGCAGCTGGACGACGAGGCCATGGCCGTCCCCGTGGGCGGTGCCGAGGCACCGCAGTGGGCGGACTTTCCGATGGTCGCCCTGGTGCTCCACGTCAACCGGGAGATCATCCACCACGGTGCGGAGGTGGCGGTGCTACGCGACCTGTACCGCGCCGGACACGGCGGTTGAGCGCGCCACGGTCGACGATCGCCGGGCCCCGCCCTCCCAGTGCCCCCGACACGCGGACGGAAGACTCAGACCACGTGCAACGGGTCGACCCTCACCTGCGCCAGATGTTCGTCGCGACGGGCGCTGCGTGCGGAGGCCGCCACCTTCAAGGACCGGGCCAGCGCGCCCACCTGCGCACGCGGCACCCGTAGCAGCGCGCGCTCGGTCCGGTGGGTGTCGTCCGGGCCGGTCGAACGGTCTCCGCCGACGGGGACCGGACCCAGGAGCTCGGCGCTCTCCGGCAGTGCGATCTGGTCGAGCAGCTCGCGCACGTGCTCGGGGGAACCGGTGACCGAGGCCATGGACACGGCCGGAGGAAAGCCCAGTTCCCGGCGTTCGGCCAGTTCACGTTCGGCGAAGCCCGTCGGGTCCCAGCGCACGAACGATTGCACCACCGGCAGCGAGACCTCGGCCGACACCACGACCGTACCGCCCGGGCGCACCAGCGCCGCGGCGTTCAACCAGCGCCGCAGGGTCTCCTCCGACGCACGCAGGTCCATCCGGTTCAGCAGCGCCCAGCCGTCCAGGAGCACGGCCGCCGCGTACCCGTTCTCGGCCGCCGGCTCCGCGCCCGGGGTCGCCACCACCAGCGATGGCGAGTCGGCCACCCGGGGCAGGATCTCCTCACGGCCCGAGGTGCGCACGACCAACGAGGGAAAGGCCCTGCCCAGTTCCTCGGCGGTGCGACGGGCGCCCACCACCACGGCCCGCATCCGGCCGAGGCCGCACTCGGGACACGCCCACTGGCCGGCCACCCGACCGCACCAGCCGCACGAGGGCATGGCGTGCGATCCGCGCACCGCGAGCGGGCCCCGGCACGAGTCGCAGCGGGCGGGTTCACGGCACCCGGCGCACGCGAGCGTGTTGAGGTAGCCCCGACGCGGAACCTGGAAGAGCACCGGTCCGGTGCGGGCGGCCTCGCGCGCCGCGCGCAGGGCCAGACTGGGCATGCGCGCGGACCGCGCGGCCTCGTCACGCGCCAGTTCACGGTCGTCCCCGGCGGCCCGCACCACCGGTGCGCGGCGGCGCAGGGTCTGCCTGTCGGCGGTCAGGGAATGGGCCCACCCCGACTCCACCAGCAGCTGGGCGTCGGTGGTGCGTGTGCGTCCACCGATCAGCGCGCCCGCACCCATGCGGTGCGCGCGCATGGACAGCACCGTACGCGCGTGCGGGTAGGGCGCGTGCGGGTCGGCGTGCACGTCGTCGCCGTCGTCCCACAGGACCACCAGACCCAGGTCCCGGACCGGGGCGAACACCGCGGCGCGCGTGCCCACCACCACCTGGACCCGCCCGCGCAGTACCGCCAGCCAGCGCCGGTAGCGCTCGGCCGGTCCGAGGTCGGCGGTGAGCGCCACGTACCGGCCCTCGCCCACGTGCAGACCGAGCGCGCTGTCGACGGACTCGACGTCGCGGCCGTCGGGCACCACGATCACCGTCCCGCGTCCGGCGGCCAGGGTCGCCCGTGCGGCGATCGCCACCGCCTCGGCCCAGTCTCCGCCGGGCAGGGCGTTCCACACGGCTCGCGCGGGCCGACCCTGCTGGAGCGCGTGGAGGAAGGAGGCCCCCTCGGGATAGTCCGACCAGGGGCCGAGGGATTCCGCCTCGGCCGCCCCGGCGGCGTCCCCCGCCTCCGGGACGTGCGTCCCGGCCTCCGGAGCGTCCCCGACCTCCTCCTTCTCCACACGCGCGTGGCGCGGTGGCACGGCCAGGCGCAGCACGTCGCTGAGCGTGCCCGCGTAGCGGTCGGCGACCGCGCGGGCCAGCCCGAGGATCTCGGGGGTCAGCACCGGCTCGGGCGACACGACCGACTCCAGGTAGGCCAGCTGGCCCGGGAACTCCGAGGTCTGTACCCGCTCCGCGAGGAAGCCGTTCAACAGGCGGTTGTTGAACCGCACCCTCACCCGGCAACCGGGCACCGCGGACTCGTCCATGTCGGCGGACACCCGGTAGTCGAAGTACCGGTCGAGGTGGGGCAGTGGGGTGTCGACGATCACGCGCGCCACCGGCAGCCGCTCGGCGGGTCCGCGGGGTCTCGGGCGGCGGGACTTCCTGGTCTTCGGGGC
>CALGOD010000465.1 GCA_937957845.1 uncultured Nocardiopsis sp. | reverse complement strand
CCTGGTGCTCGCCGACGGCTACAGCTGTCGTACCCAGATCGCACAAGGCACGGGTCGCCGGGCCCTGCATCTGGCCGAGGTCCTCGCTCGGGGGTTGGAGGGCTGAGAACAAGCGGGGTCCGCTGTTTTCGGTCGGCTTTCCTTTGTCTTGTGTTCTGTCCGAGAGGAAGGGGAGAGGGGGTCCTCCCCTTCCGAGCCCCCTACGCCGGGGCTGTGGCCTCCCGGCGTCTCGGAGTGAGTCACAAGAGGAAATCGTGGAGCCCGACGAACGCATACGCCGCTTCCAGCACGAGTTCGCGTCCCTGCACGAGGCGGCCGGATCACCGGATGTCCGGGACCTGGTGGGAGTTCTGAGTCTGCGAAGCCCGTCGGTCACCGTGACGGAGGGGCTGCTCAGGTCGTGGTTGTACGGCGGTTCGGTGCCCCGCCCCGGGAGGGAGAGTCGGGTCTTCCTCGCTCTCGTGCGCTCCTTGCGGTCCGTGGCCGAGGAGCACGGAACGGGACGGGGATCGCCCTCCCCACGGGAGTGGGGGGCGCTGTTGGAGTCCGCGCAGTCGGCCACCGGATCCGAGGCCAGGGTGAACAACACCCTGGGCGGTGACAACAGCGGCATGAGCAACCAGTTCGGTGCCATGTACGGGAACGTCAACACCACGAACATCTATGGGGTGAAGCCCCCCGTGGACACCCGCGAGAGGCGGAGGGGGAAGGGCCACCTGGGTCGACGCGGCCTGGTGGTGGCCGTGGTCTGCCTCCTCGTGGCCGCGGCCGTTCCGCTCCTCCTGGAAGCGTGGGGGGACCGCCGTCCGGACACCTCCGAGGCCGACGAGACGCTCCCGTCGTCCGGGACGACGGCCCCCGAACCCACCGCGTCGACGGTGCCGGAGAAGGGCGGGGACGATCACTGTCGGGCGTGGGTGAGCGACTCGTCGAGGGAGGGATTCTCCTACCGGGGCTGTATCGAGCCGCACCCGGAGGGCTTCCTCGTCTCCGGCGACGTGCGCACCACCGAGATCCTCACGGAGGGCGGCCAGGTGACGCTGTGGTTGTGGCTGCTGCACATCGAGGAACGGTACTCCCAGGAGCTCCGTTGGGATCTCAGCCGAGACCAGTCCGCCCTGTACTCCTGCACCTTCACGCTGACGGTCGGTGAGGAGGGCGTCCAGGAGTGCCCCGCGAAACTGGCGGTCCCCTGGGACGACCGGACCGGGAAGTTCAGCACGGCGTTCTCCGTCACGCACGGACCGCCCGCCGGTCTCCCTCGGGAGTGGCACTCTCCCGGGCACAGCGGCACCATGGCGGGTTTCTCCCTGCCGTGGCCGCCCTCGGAGTAGTTCACACGCCCATCTGGTCGTGGAGTTCGGCCAGGGCGAAGGAGACGGCGTCCGGCAGGCGCTGGTCGTGCGGATCCACGCCCTCGCCCAGATGGACGCGCCAGTCCACGTCGGCGCCTCCGGGCGGGCGGCGCGCCACCAGTCGGAATCCGGTGGTGGAGTCGTTCTCGGGGAAGGGCACGAACCGGTTGACCAGGATGGTCGCGGTGACGCGTTCGGAGACGGTCTCGGCCAGGCGCCGGTAGTCCACGGCGCCGGGGTCCGGGGCCGAGCGCAGTCGCACGGTGTGCTCGCCCGATCCCCCCTTCAGGAACGTGAAGGTGTCGGGGGTCCAGCGCGCCTGGTCGATCTCCTGCCAGGGGACGGCACGGCCGTCGGGCAGGTACAGGGCGAGTGTGGTGGCGACCAGGACCGGGGTCCCCCCGTCGGCGGGGGCGGCGACGGGCGCGTGCGCCAACACGCGCTCGCCACGCTCCAACCGGGCGCGTACGGCGGTGGGTACGCCTTTGGAGAACAGGGCCACTAGCGCTCTCCGCCCGGGGTGTCCCTACCGCGCGGCGGTTGGGCCCCGTTGGAACCGTGGGCCTCCCACTCGACGAGGTCCATCTCCTCTTCGGTGGGCCGTGCCAGGAAGTCACGCACCGACGTGACCGGCATCTTGTCCACGGCCTTGTCGTAGACGGTGCGGCCCGCGTTGCTGACCTGGGCGCCGACGAGTCCGGCCACCTCTTGGACGACGGGGTTGTCGGCCACCTTACGGGCGACACGGGCCAGTTGCTCGTAGCGGGCCCTGCCCGCTCTCGCTCCCAGGACGTAACCGATGGCGAGTCCGGTCGCGAACGTGATCCGGTAACGCATGGGGTACCTCTTCCGCCTCGGAGACGATCGGTGTGGTCTGGCCACGACGTTACCCGGAAGGGACCCCGCCACACATGGCCGACACCGGTCAAGAGCACTCCACGAACACGCTAGGCTTGGATTGTCTCCACGGCCGCAGAGGTCGTGGCGCACGTGATCCCGCGTAGCTCAATCGGCAGAGCAGCCGGCTGTTAACCGGCAGGTTATTGGTT
>CALGOD010000464.1 GCA_937957845.1 uncultured Nocardiopsis sp. | reverse complement strand
GCTTGGCGGGAGACGTCGAGGGCGGCGCCGATGTCGGCCCAGGAGGCGCCCTCGTCGCGGGCGTCGATCATCAGTCGGCGGCGCTGGTCCAGCAGTCCGTCGAGTAGCTGCCTGGTGGCGCGCAGGGCGTGCAGGGCGCTGACCTCGGCCAGTTCGGCCAGCTCCGCGGTCAGCTCGGCGGCCTTCGTGGAGCCCGTGTCGGCCTGGGACAGCCTGTGGTGCAGCCAGCGCCGCTCCTGGTAGGTCTCTAGCACCAGCAGCCAGTGGAAGCTGAGGTCGCTGTCGAGCAGGCGGTCGATGTCGGCGCCGGTGGCCAGGTAGTCTTGGCCGAATCGCGTGATCCGGGGTGGGTAGTAGGAGCCCGTGTCCGTCATAGTGTCAGGATTTCCTGACACGCACGTATTGTCAAGGAACCTTGACGCCTCCCGCGTCAGGAAATCTTGACATCGAACGTGTGGTCGAACATGGCACGTGATCTCCCTTGCATGCCACAACTCCGCTAGCGGCGGGGTTATCGGCGCCAGACGTTGACCCGTTCGCGGGCCAGCATCGGCGCGCCGTCAGGTCCTTTGATGTAGGCGGGGATCCACTGCCTGCGGCGTCGAGAGTGTCCGGGCCCGTAGGGTTGGTTGCGCCAGTGCCCGGACACCACCCACCGATACCTGTAGCGGCCCCCGGAGTCGGGGTCAGGGGAGGGGGTGCTGTGGTCGCCGTATTGGCGTCGCAGGTGCACCAGCGTGATCTCCGGTTCGGGTCTACCCGCGCGGACATACGAGCGACGCACCCTGCCAGACGCCCGTTCCCGACCGGTCTCAACCAGCGTCGGCTGGGCCATCAGCAGCCAGGCGGCCGCGAGCGTGGCCACCACCGTCCGCTTTTTCGGGTCGATCTCGGTCATGGGCACGGGCTCGGCGGCGTCGAGCACGGTCCCCCAGATCGGGATCAGCGGCGGGGTCTGCTCGACGATGAGTTCGACGTCGGGGCCGCTCTCGTGTTGCAGGCGTTGCCGGGAGATCAGCAGCCACAGCAGGCACCCCTGGGGGTGCGGCCCCCACACGCACGCCTCAACGGGAATCTCCACCCTGCGAGCACCTGCCCCGGCCTCGATGGTGCCGACTCCACCGTCGAACAGGATCAACCCGGCCGGGGCGGGCCGGGCTTCCGCACCCCAGTAGGCGTCGTCCAGCTGGCGGCCCGCCGACACGGCCAGGGCGGTCATGTCCTCGGACGCCCAAAACAGGCGGGCCTCGCGGGCGTTGCGGGTAAGCCCGCCCAGGGCCTCCTGGTTTTCGGCCCCGGTGTTCGTGCGCACCGCTGAGTTGGGGTTGGTGAGGTGCCGCACCAGACCATCCCGCAGGCGCGGCAGATTTCGAGGGTTCACCTCGTCTCCCTCTTCCGAGCGCGGGCCAGTATGCGGGAGATGGTGGCCTCGTGCACGCCCAGGTCGTTAGCGACGGTGCGGGCTCCGCCACGGCCCCGACGGGCCACCTCCTCAGCGATTAGCTGGGCGCGTTGATCCGCCAGTTCCGCTGCGCGTGTGCGCAGCCGGTCGATTTCGGCGGTGAACTGCTCGAACTGCTCCCGCAAAGACTCGGTGCTCATGGGCGACCTCCGATACGACAAAAGCAGGGGGTCGATCATCCGGCCCCCTGCTCGGTGGGTGGGGTTCAGTCCTGCTCGGCCATCTCGTCACGCAGGTCGCGCAGGTATTCCGTCAGTCCCGGAGCGACGACCACGCCGCTCGCGGAGTTGTGGCGCACCTCGTCCAGCATTTGGGTGGCGATCTGTTCCAGCTGCTGGTCGGTGGTGTTGGCGGTGATCCCGTACTCCTCGGCCTCATTGCCGACGAACATCAGGGATGCCTCCCAGACGTCCACGAGGTCCGCGGGGTCCACGTCCTCGTTCCCTGGCAGCGCCGCGATCAGTTCGGACTCGGCGGCACGGCCGTCGGCGCCGAGCACGGCCTCAGCACGGCCGCCCCGGCCGATCTCCTCGCTCCAGTCGTTGCACATCCGCTCCGCCAGCGGAGCTACCCGCTCCATCAACCTGTTGGCCGCGGCAGCGGTCAGCAGGGGGATGTCGTAGCGGCGTGTGTACCCGTGCCAGACCTGGCCCGGCGTGCCGCTGCCAGCGTGGTAGCCGGCGGAAATCTCCCGGCTGGTCAGGTCGACGTCCACATATGTGGGCGCGGCGCCGTCGTTCATCTCGAAGAACAGCTCGTCGTCATGGGCGACCTTCACGATCTGGACGGACATTCTCGTAGCCTTTCTGTGTTGGGCTCCGTGACAACCCCAACAATACTTGCCCCCACCCGAAAGTTCAAGGGTGGGGGCAAGTTTTTGTGTCGACCCACACCACAGCCGAAAACCAACCCCCCCCCCATAGAGAAGGCCCCCGACGAGTTCGCCGGGGGCCTTCCGTACTACACGCGTTTCATCGGTCTATCCCCGCAGACGCGGGGCCAACCACCCACATGCGTGGGGAAATCACCGCGCACGCAGGGCGCGGGGCCGATGATGCGAGGCACGATACCGCCGCGCATCAACCGGAGCAAGCCCCGGTCTCCTTTCCCGCGCGCGGCCCAGAATGGGAGGGGATAAAGCAGGGGCCGGATGATCGGCCCCTGCTCGGTAGGTGGTTCAGTCTCTTTCCTTTTCCTGTTCCCTTTCCGTGGCGGCTAGATCGGTGCGGGCGCCCTGGCCGGGACGACGGCGGAGCGCCTCCACGACGACATCCCTGGGGTACAGGGACTCGCCCCCGCGCCCGGGGGCCCGGCCGACAGGCCGAACCCCCCAGCGGGCGAGGGTCTGACGGGCCACCCGGCCAGAAGCCACGCCGAGCAGCGACGCCGCCTCGGTGGCGGTGATCAGATCACTCACTGCGTCTGGACCCGACCGAGCCGCCGACATCCCACCACCGTCCCTTCCAGGTTTCGTACCTGCTCGTACGGCACCAGCAGGTCATCCCGCCCCGCTGCGGCCAGAGCCGTCATCAAGGGTACGACGTAGGCGACCCCCTCCTGGGGTGCCGGCAGCCCCTCCACCTCCGCGTAGGAAACGGTGGATACCGGGATTTCCACGCCCTCATCGGCGAGGACTGCATCCTCGCCGATGACCGACTCGGAAAGCCGGGCGAGTTCGCCCGACGGCTCCAAGACCTTCACCACTCCATCGTCCAGGTCCTCGACCTGGTCGGGGGTGTCCGCCTTGTAGAGGCGCACCGGGTGGGGTGTCAAATTGACGAGCTTCATTTTTCCTCCATATCCTTTTTTGTTCTGTCCCAGGTCAGAAACGCTTTTGCGTCTTCAAAATTCTTTTCATTATTTTCGCGAACTTGTTGGTCCCCTTCCAGGGGACCACCCATTCGCCTGGTCGCGCCGGGCCGCCCTTCGCCTTCGCATCCTCGATCCGCAGGACCACTGCCCCGTGTTCCCGGAGCCAGTCCTCCTGCTCAGGTGAGGTGTCATTCAGCACGAAGTGTTCAGCGCTTCCCCACTGCCATATGTAAAAATCCCGCGAGAGAATCCTGTCCCTTAGGGACAGAATGTCCAGATACTTTCCCCCTTCGGTTGCATTCCATCTGGTGTATTCCCCTTGGAGGGGAAACTTTTTTTTCAGGACAGGGGTAGTCAGGAATTTCAGGGCCTCCTTGCGGCCCTCTTGATTTCCCCGACGAGAACCAAGAGTCTTCCCCTGTCTTTGAACTCGTCCTCGAACCTTTCGTCCGTAAATCTCATGGTTCTTACTTTAGTGCATCGTGCACCAAGGTTGCAAGGGGGCCAAAAAGGGGCACCCCGACCTACCGGGCCGCCCTTCGCCTTCGCATCCTCGATCCGCAGGACGACCGCTCCGTGCGCCCGACTGCTTGCCGAAGACCTGTGGCGCGGACGCGACCGTGAAGTTCGCGACAGCGGCGCCCGAAGACGTGAACCGCAACTCGGGGTCGGCCGTGAGGTTGCCGACCACAGCGATGATGGCTCCAGCCATGGAGCCCCTTTCCCTGGTTTAGCGCGCTTAGCGGTCGTCCTGGGCGGCGCGGGCGCAGCAGTACCAGCAGTCGTCGCGGCCCGCATGCTTTTGATTGCCGCAGGTGTTGCAGACCTCGCGGAGGCTGGTGATGTCCTTGATCTCCTGCTTGGCGCGCTCCCGCCACGTCGTCATGACTGGCGCTCCTTCCTGTTCGTGTGGGTGATGTGGACCGGTCGGCCCCCGAGCCCCCACCCGCTGTGTGGTGAGGGACGGGCACAGCGACCGGGCTACCGGGACATCGCCGCGGTGATCGCCGCTCCTACGGGGACCTGCAGCCCCGTGTGCGCGGCCTGGTCCATCAGCGCGCGGCCGTTGATGCCGTGCCCGGCGAGGTCGTGGAAGCCCCCCTTGCCGGTGGCGTGAGCGAACTTTTTGAGTAGCCTGCCGTCGTCGATGGCGGCGTGGGTGATGGTCTCCACCACAGCAGCGGCGAGCTGTGCGCGTGCGGGCACCCGGAGCCCGGCGACCCGGTAGGCCAGTGCCCGGACCACCGCCTCAGTGATCCCGTAGCTCACCGCGTGGTTGGCGAGCGCGCGGCGCCCTTCGCCTGTGCGCTGCTGCTTTTTCTGTGCGTCACAGTCGCGCTGGACCAGATAGTCACCGACGTGATGTCCGGCCTGCCCGGCGAGCCAGGCGACAGCGAGGACAGCAGCGCGGCGAATCGAGTGGTGCATGATGAGGTTCTCCTGTTCTGCGTTCTCGTGGAATCAGGGGATGAACCCCCGGCGAGGGGCGCGTGCTTGGTCGTGCGGAGCCCCTCGCCGGGGCGTTTCATTCTGAGGCTGCGGCGAGCGTCGCGTAGGCGTGCGCGATGCGGGCGTACAGGTCACCGAGTCTCAGGCAGGTCTCGCGCGTGTCCAGCAGGCGCTGCCGCGCGGGTTCATCTGACTCCCGGTTGGCTGCGTTGTGCGCCTCCATCGCCTTCTTCCCCATCGCGCGGGCTTCCTGAGCGTGCCCGTTGACCAGGTCGAGCACGCTGTCCAGGTCTATGGCCATGGTTTTCTCCTGTTCGTGTGGGTGGTGTAGACCGGTCGGCCCCCGCGCCCCCACCCGCCGTGTGGTGAGGGACGGGCACCAGCCGGGTCAGTCCTCGTCGTCCTCGCTCGGCAGTCCGACGGCGCGGTGGTGACGGCGACGGATGCCGGGGGCG
>CALGOD010000463.1 GCA_937957845.1 uncultured Nocardiopsis sp. | reverse complement strand
GGCCGGCCCCACCCCGGATCGGGTGGCGTCGAGGGCGTGAACCTGCGGGCGCCCGTCGCGGTCCAGGGCGATAGGGTGGGGCGACGTGAGTGCGAAACCGCTGATCCCCGATGTCCTGGCTGCTCGCTACGCGTCCGCGGAGCTGACCCGGTTGTGGTCCCCCGAGTACAAGGTGGTCGCCGAGCGGCGGCTGTGGCTGGCCGTGCTGCGGGCCCAGGCCCGGCTGGGCGTGGATGTGCCCGCCGGTGTGGTCGAGGACTACGAGAAGGTCCTGGAGCAGGTGGATCTGGTCTCGATCGCCGAGCGCGAGCGGGTCACCCGACACGACGTCAAGGCCCGTATCGAGGAGTTCAACGCCCTCGCCGGTCACGAGCACGTCCAC
Source organism: uncultured Nocardiopsis sp. (assembly GCA_937957845.1). GTDB lineage: Bacteria > Actinomycetota > Actinomycetes > Streptosporangiales > Streptosporangiaceae > Nocardiopsis. The sequence goes on along the minus strand of CALGOD010000463.1, from coordinate 4,799 downwards.
AAGGGCATGACCTCGCGTGACCTGACCGAGAACGTCGAACAGATGCAGGTGCGCGACAGCCTGTTGCTGGTGCGCGACCGTGTGGTGGCGCTGTTGGCGCGGTTGGGAAGGCTCGCGGCCGAGTACGGCGGGACGGTGATGGCGGGTCGTTCGCACAACGTGGCCGCCCAGGCCACCACCTTGGGGAAGCGTTTCGCCTCGATCGCCGACGAGGTGCTGGTCGCCCACGGGCGGCTGGAGGAACTGATCGCCCGCTACCCGCTGCGCGGGATCAAGGGCCCGGTGGGCACCGCCCAGGACATGCTGGACCTGCTGGGCGACGAGCGGAAGCTGGCCGTGCTGGAGAACGAGGTGGCCGAACACCTGGGCTTCGAGCGGCGGTTCACCAGTGTGGGCCAGGTCTACCCGCGCTCACTGGACTTCGAGGTGCTGACCGCATTGGTGCAGCTGGCCGCCGGACCCTCCTCCCTGGCCAAGACCATCCGGCTGATGGCAGGGCACGAACTGGTCACCGAGGGGTTCGCCGAGGGACAGGTGGGCTCCTCGGCGATGCCGCACAAGATGAACACGCGCTCGTGCGAGCGGGTCAACGGGCTGGCCGTGGTCCTTCGCGGTTACGCGTCGATGGCCGGTGAACTGGCCGGGGACCAGTGGAACGAGGGCGATGTGTCGTGCTCGGTGGTGCGTCGGGTGGCGCTGCCGGACGCGTTCTTCGCCTTCGACGGTCTGGTCGAGACGATGTTGACGGTTCTGGACGAGTTCGGCGCCTTTCCCGCGGTCGTCTCCGCGGAGCTGGACCGTTACCTGCCGTTCCTGGCCACGACCAAGATGCTGATGGCCGCCGTGCGCGCCGGCGTGGGGCGTGAGACCGCCCACGAGCTGATCAAGGAGCACGCCGTGGGCGCGGCCTTGGCCATGCGTCAGGAGGGTGTGGGCAACCGGCTGCTGGAGCGTCTGGCCGAGGACGAACGTTTTCCCCTGGACCGCGCCGAACTGGACGCACTGCTGGCCGACCGGATCACCTTCACCGGGGCCGCCGCCGAGCAGGTGGCGACCGTGGTGGCCAGGGTCGAGGAGGTCACGGCCGCCCACCCTGAGGCCGCCGCCTACTCCCCCGGTGCGATCCTGTGATCGATCGCGGACCCGTACGCGGGCCCGGGAAGGCGTCGTGTCGCCGTTCCGGGCCTTCGTCGACCAGGTGGCCGGGGAGAAGGGCGGAGGGTTCCGTCCTTTCCGTCGACGGGAAGGGATCGGCTATGACACGGTTCACGCCGCGAACAGTGGGGTCGGAGGTCAACGCCTATTACGGTTGTCGTTTCGACATACCCCACGCACCTCTTCGGAGCGCCAGATGATCGATCCCGATTCCTTCGGCACCGCGTTGTGGACCGTGTTGATCGTCTCCGCGGTCATCGTCGTCTTCGGGTTCGCGGCCCTGTCCGACATGGTGCTGCGTCGTCGTGAGGACCGCGCCTCCCGTACCGCCTCCTCGCACCGCCCCGACTCCGGCGGACCCGAGGACCGGAACCGCTGAGGGGCCTCGTCCCTTCGGTGCCCGTCGACACCGGCCCCGGCGTCGCCATCGACGGTGTCCCCTGACACCGGAAGGCACCCGGGGGCCGTCGTCGGCACCACCGGGAACGGGATCACCGCGGTTCGGGCCCGCTCACCGCACCATGCGGACGAACAGCTCGGGGTCCACGTTCCCTCCCGAAACGACCGCGACCGTCGCCTCCGGGCGGCCTGGGGTGGTGGTCACGCGCCCCGCGAGGATGGCGGCGGCCGCCAGAGCCCCGCTGGGTTCGGCGACCAGGCGTGCCCCGTGGGCGAGACGGGCGACGGCATGGGCGATCTCCTCCTCCGTCACGGTGACGATCTCGTCCAGGCGGGCCCGCAGGTGGGCGAAGGTGCGCTCGGACAGGCAGACCCGTGTGCCATCGGCCAGGGTGCGTTGGGTGCGCTCGGGCGACCAGGTCACGAGATGTCCGGTGCGCAGGCTCTCGACCGCGTCGGCGGCGAGTTCCGGCTCGACTCCCACCACCCGGACCCGGTGGGGGCGGACCGTCTGGGCCGCCGTCGCCACACCCGAGGCCAGTCCACCGCCGCCCACGGGCACGACGATGGTCGTGACCTCGGGTGACTGCTCCAGGATCTCCAGGCCCACGGTCCCCTGACCCGCGATGACGTGAGGGTCGTCGAAGGGCGGGACCCAGGCGAGCAGCTCGCTCTCCTCCAGCTCACGGGCCGCGTCCTCGCGCCGTTCGGGAGGCACGAGGACGACACGGGCGCCGAAGGCACGGATGCGGTCGATCTTGACCTTGGGAGAGCCCTCGGGGACGACGACCGTGCAGGGAACACCGTTGCGGGCCGCGGCGTAGGCCAGGGCCTGACCGTGGTTCCCCGAGGAGTGGGTCACCACACCGGTCCTGCGCTGGGTGGGGTTGAGCAGGGCGACGGCGTTGGTGGCGCCGCGGAGCTTGAAGGCGCCGGTGGGCTGGAGGCTCTCCGGTTTGACCAGGAAGGACGGCCCGTCGGGTGGGCCGGCGGTCAGGGGGGTGCGCACGACCTGCCCCTGCAAACGGGTCTCTGCGGCGCGGACGTCGTCCGCGGTGATCAGTTCCATGCGACGGGTATGCCCGGTGCGCTCCACCGCACACGACGTCCTGAGCGGGATCGCCCGCGGTGGAGCGGGGGCGGCGGGAACGGTCCGAGCGTGTCCACGGGTCGCCCGCCGCCTTCGACCTCGATGGTTCAGACGCTCAGGTCCACCTGGGGGATCGGAAGCGTCGCCAGGTGTTCCACCACGGGGGAGGGATCACCGCTCCACCTCATGGCGCGCATCTGGTCCAGGCTCCGGCGCCCGGTACTGGCCCGTGCCAGTTCGAAGGCGGTGGCGGACCATTCCAGGGTCGCGGTGTCCGTGTCGTCGCCGAGGGTCCACTCCTGGTCGGTGTCCGTGGCCACCACGCGCACACCGGGCAGTTCCGGGGACCAGAAGCGGGCGAGGCCTCCCACGGTGAAGGCGGCCAACCGGTCGGAGTCCTCGGTCTGGGCCTCCATGCCCAGGGCACCGCGTACGTCGTTCTCGTGGTGCCACAGGTCCAGTGTGGGCAGGAAGTAACGGGCCTGGGTACGGGTGGCGAGGATCTGAAGCAGTGCCGGAACGTTCTCTCGCCAGTCCGCGCAGATCCGGGTGATGTCCATGTGGGCGCGCTCGGCCACCTGGCGGGCGGTGGCGGTGTCGTCGGCGGGAGGGGTGAGGCGTTCCGCGGCCACGTCCGCGCAGATTCCGGCCAGGTGGGCGTAGGTCTGTTGGACGTTCCACTCGGGCAGGGCGGGAACGGGGGTGGCGAGCTGCTCCGCGCTCAGCCCCTCGGCGAGGGAGAGCATGCGGTCCATGCAGCGGGTGTAGATGTCCTGGGTGTCCATGGGTGCCACGGTACCGAACAGTGTTCGGCACCGTGGCGCCGTGGCGTCGGGAACCGCGCGGGCCGGTGCGGCCCCTGGCGGGGGGTACGGTTCCCGGGAGGGGTGTCACCTGGTCAGGGGAGCCTCATCTTGAGGTCATGACTCCTGGCAGGCGACCACCGGATCGATGTTCACCCCCTGGTGTGCGGCGGTGAATCCGAAACTGGTGGACTCCCCTGGGGCGAGTCGGCCGTTGTGTCCGACGTTGGTCGCCTCGAAGTGGGCTCCGTGGTTGACGAGTGAGGCGTTCCAGGAACTGCTGATCTCCTGGCGGTTGGCGAACACCCAGTCCACCATCCAGCCGTCGACCCCGTCCTCACCGGCGGTCACCTCGACCTCCGCCTGGAAGCCGTTCGTCCACTCGTTGAGCACGGTGTACTCGGCGGTGCAGTACTCGCCCTCCGGCGGGTCCGTGGGTTCGGGGTCCGGGGTCGGGTCGGGGTCCGGGGTCGGATCGGGCGTCGGGTCCGGGTCCGGTTCGGGGTCCGGGTCGGGGTCCGGGCCGGGTCCGGATCCGCCGTCGAAGACGACGTCGGAGCAGTTGTAGAAGGCCTCGGGGCTGTCCGAACGCTCCCAGACCACGTAGACGATGTGCTGCCCCTGCTTATCGGGCAGGTCCACGTCCCAGTAGTACTCGGCGCCGGCCACCCCGCCGCTGCGCAGCGGCGGATCGGTCACCTCGTCGATCAACTCCAGGTCGTCCCAGGTCAGAGCGTCGCTGCCCGGGTCGAACCCGTCCTTGGTGACGTAGGTGAAGAAGGTGCCCGGGTGCGGGGCCCAGGCGTTGTGGTGGAACTCCACCGTCTGCCCCGCGGGCAGGTGGGTGGTGGGCCAGTCGTCGCGCACCGCGTTGAACGCCGAGAAGCCGTTGGTGGGGCCGCACAGCTCACCGTCGGCCACGAACTCCTGGTGACGTCCGTCGGAGTTGCTGATCAGGTTGCCGAACCAGTTCCAGAACGCGTAGTCCCCGCCCTGGGCCAACGCGTCGGCACAGGCGTCGTTGACGGGCTGCAGGGCTCCGCCGCTGCTGCCTCCGGTGGCGTCCTGGAAGCAGGCGTAGGTACGGCTGGCGGGGTAGGTGAACGCGCCGTGGGCCTCGGCCGTGTCCGGCATGGCGACGATGGCCGTGCCTATGGCGAGTCCGCCGAGCGCCGCTGTCAGGGCGATGGCGTCGCGTGGCCTCATGGGGGCCACTCCTCTCTGTTCTGTGTGGGGGTCCCGGCCCTACCGGGGTGGTACGGCCGGGGGTCTTGCACGGGGGCTACCGCCCCCTGGGGGTCAGGCAGTGCAGGAGAGTGCGGGTGTGCCGACGGTGCCGTTGTGGGTGCCCA
>CALGOD010000462.1 GCA_937957845.1 uncultured Nocardiopsis sp. | reverse complement strand
TCCCGCTGACCGCGCAGAAGGCGGTGCTCATCGCTGCGAGCCTGGTGGTGCTGGTGGCCTTCCTGTGGTCCTTGACGGACACCGTGGCATGGGGTGTGTGGCCCGCCCTGGGGATCGCGACCGCGATCGCGGCCGTCCCGGCGGTGGTGCTGTCCATCGAACAGCCAGAGCACGTCCGGGCACGGCTGCGCGGTGTCACCAACAGGTTCGAGGCGATCGCCGTCGTGGTGATGGTGCCCCTGGCCATCGGTGCGTTCGGGACCTTCCAGCGGCTCCTCACCACCTTCTGAGAGGGGACATGAACTCTTCCCGGAGCGGGACCGCCTCCGTGGCGGTGCCGGAGTCGAAGAGCCGGACCCGACCGATACCCGGCGACCGTTGGACGCGCCGGTTCGGCCGCGCGGTCCTGCGGCATTTCCGGTCCGCCGAGGAGGTGGCCGAGGCCATCGATCTGGGCGCGCGTCTGCAACGCTCCACCTCGACCGGACGCCGGATCTTCGTGGACGACCTGGGCTCGGGCTCCGACGCCACGGTGGTGGCCTCCCTGGTCGCCCGTTTCCTGGCGTACCTCCGGCACGACCGGGTCCTGGCCGTGGACGCCACCGGGCGTTCGCCGTCGTTGGCCGACAGACTCGGGGTGGAAGAGCCCGGTGACCTCGGCGGGGTGGACGGCACCACGTTCGAGTCGGCGTGCGAGAGCCTCGGTGAGGCCGGCGCGCGCCTGTGGGCGTTGAGGGCCGATCCGGAGGACACCGGAACCTACATGTCCGGTCTGCTGCCGGTCTCCCGGTTCTTCGGGGTGACCCTCGTGGTGGGCAGGTCGGACGGAGCCTTCACGGAGGCCGTCGACGGGGGAGCGCACGCTCGGATACGGGTGGTCCGTGCGACCCGGGATGCGGCTTTGAGAGGCGGGCGGGAGCTGGACGCACTGGTACGGGACGACCGGCGGGCACAGGTGGAGCGGACCGTGGTGGTCGTCTTCGACGAGGTCCGTCGGGAGGATCCGGGCTTCGACGTGGTGCGTACGGCCGGAATCATCGCCGAGAGCGGTGCGGGCGTGATCATCCTGCGGCACGACAGGCATCTGGCCCAGGGCGGGGTCGTACTTCCACGACTGATCGGCGAGGCCACCCACCGCACCGTTCAGTTGGTGGCGGCGGAGGCGTTGGACCGGGCGGTCGACGGTGCGGGGCCGTCCCACGGGCGAGGAGGGCGGTAGGTCATGGACGAACGCCGACGACCCGACGGTCGACCGGTACCTCCACGGGGGACCCCCGGCCACGAGGAACCGGACGGGCCGAGGAGGGGGCAGGGACAGGACGCGTCGCCCGACCAGGACGCCGTGCACCGGTACGCCTCCGACCGGACCCCGCCGAGCGGAGGGCGTCCTCCCGGCCCCTGGGGAGCGGGCGCGGACCACCCGCGGCCCTCGCAGGGGCATGCCGACCCCGGCGGACCCCCACCCGCGGGCGGCGGGCCCACGTTCGACGGACCACGTTCCCCCCGGCACGGCGGCCGCTCACCCGAAGGGCCGGGGCACGGACAAGGCACCCCTCCCGGGGGCGTGTCGGGCCGGTGGCGGCCACCGCAGGGACCACCGCCGCAGGGAGTGCCGCAGGGACCACCGCCGCAGGGAGTGCTTCCTCCGGCGCCCTACGCGGTCGAGCCCCCTGGACCGCACCAGCCCACCGGACCGAATCAGAAGACGTGGTCGGCGCACTCGGGCCCGCAGAGGCCGGCGACACCCCCGGGAGGGGTGACACCGCCGCGTGCCTTCGCCCAGGACTCCGTGGTCGAGGCCTTCCTGTCCGGAACGCCCATGCCCGCGCCTTCGACACGACAACAGCCGGCACCACCCGGGCGGCCTCCCACACCTCCCCCGACTCCGCCACACCAGCAGCACCCTCCGGCACCGTCACGGAGACGGCCCCAGGTGGGGCCGGTCGCGGGGCCGCCCCCACCTTCGGGTGCGGCCCCGCCCGCGGCCCCGCCGAGCCTTCCTCCATCGCGGCCCGAACCCGCCGGGGAGGCGCACGGCCGGCAGCAGTCTCCACCGACGGGGTCCGAGGTCTCGCCCGCGCGTGCGTGGTTCGGCATGTCATCTCCCTCCGGGGCTCCACAGGCTCCTGAGGGCTCCGGTCGGACCAAGGGGCCCCGGAAGGTCGGTCCTCCTCGCCCCGCCGACCCGCGGACCGTGAACCCGTGGGGTAAGGAGGACCCGCCGAACCCGGACGCCGAGGAGACGGACGTCTTCCTGGTCATGGGTGCGGATCGGCGGGCCCGTAAGGCCAAGGAGACGGAGGAGAAGGGGACCGCGACGCCGCCCCGGAAGGACTCCGCGCAGGACCCTCCGAAATCCGCGGACGCCTCACCGCCCTCGGCCGTCGAGCCGGCCTCCGCACAGGAGGCGGAGCCCGTCGTCGCCGTGACCGAGGAACCGCCGGGGGACCCGGACGGCCCGGTGACCCCGGTCGGACGGCCGGAACACCCCGAGGATCCTCCCGAGACGGGGGAGGGGCTCGACCTGCCGCGGAGCCCCGTCGCGCCGGAGGGGATCGAGGCCTGGACCGGTGCCGGAGGCGACGTGCACACCCCGCTCCCCGGCGGATACGAGCAGCGGATCGCCGCGGTGAGAAGGATCCCGGTCTCACCCTGGCGACGCGCGGTCTTCGTCGCGACCGGAGGGCGGCTCAACCTCGGGTGAGTCCGTGTCGGACGACCGGATGCGGGGGCATCGCGATCCTGGGGCGAAAGAGACCCAAGAGGCGTCTGTGGGGACAGGATCGCGGCGCACAACGATGTGCCTACGAACGGCGTCGGAGTGGTTCGACCGGATCGACGGGTCGCCGTGGAAACGGGCGTCCGCGCCCGCGCCACCCGGGTCGCCATGACGGTGGGGCCGCGTTCTCCACCACCTCTGACACGTCGCGCTCCCGCATCCGAGCCGGTCCTTTCCGGAGCGGCGCCACCGTCGACGGCGAGGCGGGGCACCGAATCCTTGTCACGGTGTAGTGGAAAGGTGGCCGTCCGTGTGTGGAAGGAGAGCGCGAAACCACACGGACATTGGCTAGGCTGTGCCGGGTCATGGAAATGGCCCAGAGGACGACAGGGAAGGGGGGCGGTGTCAGTGGACCGTTGCGCGTTGTTCGTTGACGCGGGATATCTTCTCGCGGACGGCGCGATGGCCGTGCACGGAACCCGCAACCGGGACTCTGTCTCCTGGGACTACACCGGACTCGTCCAGTTCCTCAACGAGGTCGCGCGTGACCGTACAGGTCTGCCGCTTCTGCGTTGTTACTGGTACGAGGCCGTCGCCGACGACCGGCGAACCCAGGAGCAGGACGGCATCGCCGACATCCCCGGCATCAAGTTCCGCGCCGCGCGCATCAGGCCCGGCCGCCGGGAGGGCGTGGAGAGCTACGTCCAACGAGACCTCACCATGCTGGCCCGTACCGGCGTCCTGTGCGACGCCGTCGTGGTCAGCGGTGACGAGGACATGGCCTCCGTCGTCGCCGACGTGCAGGACATGGGCGTACGCGTCACCGTCGTGCACATCTCGGTCGAGGGGAACTGGACCATCTCCCGTGCCCTGCGCAGGGAGTGCGACGATCTCATCGAGATCGGCGCGGGACATCTGCGTCCGCACGTCACCCTGCTCTCCAGCGGCGGCTCCGCCCAGGAGACCGCCGCCAAGACCACCACGCCGTTCTCCAACGGCCGGGCCCGTTCGGGGCCCGAGACCCCCAGACAGCCCGTCACGGCCCAGCCCGGGGGCGGCCACGTCGAGCCGGCCGCGTCCTCACCCGCGGACCTGGAGGCGATGTTCGCCGGCACCGGCGGGCAACCCGTCCCGCAGGGCAGTGCGATGGAGCAGCTGCGCGCCATGCGTCGGAGCCTCGCCCAGCAGCGAGGAAGCGGCGACCACCTGGTCGGCTCGGCCGCGGAGGCCCAGCAGCCCGGTGGTATCGACGCCAACGGCTTCCCCACCGAGGGGCAGAGGGCACCGAACCCGGGAGGCAACGGCTCCTACCCCGGCGCCTCCCTGGCCGGCGGACACCCCGGCCAGGGTGGGCAGGGAGGCTATCCCGCCACCGGAGGCCACCAGTCGCTTCGCGGCGCCGACCAGCCGGGTTACGGATTGCCCTCCCGGCAGGCGTCAGGGCCGGCGCAGTCCATGACGGGACCCCAGCAGTCCTTCGCGGGTGGGACGGGACCCCAGCAGTCCTTCGCGGGCGGGAGCGGACCACATCCCTCGTTCGCTCCGGACGCACAGCACGGGCAGCAGGGGCACGCGCCACCACAAAGAGGTGTTCCACCTCAGGACCCACGGTTCGGTGCGGGGGACAATCCCGGATTCGGTGGTGCCAACGACGCAAACCCTACCTATGGGACCAGTACGGAAACTGACACCGCTCACCGCGGTGGGGCCGCCTCCCCTTACGGGGGGCCGCCGCCTACTGGTCCCGAACACGCCGGCCGGTCCAGCACCGATGACTATCAGGAACCGCGTCCCAGTCCTGGATATCCCCAGCGGACACGCTCCGCCGCGCATACCGTTGACGAAGCGGTGCATGTCGCGCACAAGGAAGGGAACGACTTCGCGGAGACGATCGCTCGCGAGGCGCCCGCCCTGTGGGTCGAGGCCGTCCTCGCCCGCAGACCGCGGATGCCCTCCGACCTGGAGGCCCGTCTGCTTCAGGGTTCCTCACTGCCGATCGACTACCTGCTGCGTGACGAGGTTCGTGACGGGTTGCGCCAAGGGTTCTGGCAGGCGTTGGAACGCGCCAGACCCTGACCTGAGCATGGGAGTGCGAGTGGGGGATGGGGGCGATGCGGTTGACCCACGTGACGACGGCAGAACTCGACCGCCTGGAATTCCACGCAGTCCGGTCCGGTGAGCACGAAGGGGTCGCCGCGGAGCTTCTGGACCTGGCCAACCGGGTCGATGCCGGAAGCGAGATCTCCCGCGCGGAACTGTTCGTGCGCGCGGGTGAACAGTGGGAGATGGCCCAGGAGTTCGAGAGGGCTTGTGCGGCCTACCAACGGGCGATCGACGACGGTGGCCCCACGGTGATCGACGCCCACGCCCTGAGCGCGGGGGCCCTGCTGCAGTTGAACGAGGTCGAACGCGCCTACGCCCACCTCAGACGCCTGGAGGCGGAGGAACCCCCGGGGCTGCAGACCTACGTCCACGTCGCCGAGGCACTGTACGCCCACGACGACCTGGAGGGCGCCGAACGGTGGGCCACACGTGGCGCGCGACGCTTTCTGCGCCTGAACCCCTCTCCCTACGTCCAAGACCTGCTGTCGGAACTACTGCGGATCCGCTTTCGTATCCGCGTCGACCTCGGCTTGGCCGAGGACGCCCTGGACCGGCGGCTCGACGAACAGTGACACCCCCTCGAGGCGGAACGGGGACGTGAGGTTCCCAACGTCCGTCCCGGGTGCGCGACACGCCCGGCACTCCGCCTTCGTGGATCCGTGCGTGGAACGTTCGGAAGGGGCCCAAGCGTGGGGACACCGGTCGTTCGGCAGGGGTGCGCAGACCTTCCCATACCACGCTCCCGGTATGTTCCGACACCTGTCTCAACCCCGACGATGTTCGTGACACGCCATTATCTTGCGGTGTTCCGGGGTGCCATCCCCTAGATGTAGTATCTCTCCCGCTGGTGGTTCACCCCTCGGGGGTGAGGCAAGAGGGAACCCGGTGCGAAGCCGGGACTGCCCCGCAGCGGTGAGTGGAAGGCCGCCACAGGTTCCGGACCGACCCCCAAGGAGACCTTCGGAACGGTGACCGTCCACGAGTCCGAATACCTGCCACCGGTGCGCACCGGAGCGTGCGCTGACGACGGGGGCTTCGAGGGTGAGCCGCCGCGCCCCGCCGGTTCCACGACCGTACGCACCCGGTGCGCCGGTCCACCGGCGTGCGACGCGCGCCTTGCTTTCTCGTATCCCCATCCCCGCCGGGACTCTTCTATCGAGGTTGGAGCCGCTGTATGACCCTTGACGTCGAGGCCGTGCCCGCATCCGTCCGGACCGCCGGCGACGGCAATCCCCCCTCCGCCGTCGACAGGATCGAGCACGTCGTAACCGAGGCCTGTGAACGGCTCACCGGTGTTTCGGCGGAGAAGGTCCTCACCGAGGCCCGTCGTGGCTTCTATCCGGGTATCTCCGACTCCGAGGTGGAGTTGGCCCTGATCATGGCCGCCCGCAGCTTCGTGGAGGTGGACCCCGACTACTCCTACGTGGCGGCCCGCCTGCTGCTGGACAAGCTGCGCCGCGAGGCCCTCACCTTCATCAGCGGTGCCCCCGACACCGCCGGGCAGTCCGAGATGGGCGAGCGCTACGCCGCCTACCTGGCCGCCTACGTCGGCCGCGGTATCGACCTCGGCCAGCTCGACCCCGCACTGGCCGAGTTCGACCTGGCCCGTCTGGGCGCGGCCCTGCGCCCCGAGCGCGACGAGCAGTTCACCTTCCTCGGTCTACAGACCCTCTACGATCGCTACTTCCTGCACAGCGACGAGGTGCGCTACGAGCTGCCGCAGGCGTTCTTCATGCGCGTGGCCATGGGCCTGGCCCTCAACGAGGACGACCGCGAGGCCCGCGCCATCGAGTTCTACGAGCTGCTGTCCTCGTTCGACTTCATGGCCTCCACGCCCACCCTGTTCAACGCGGGCACCGTACGGGCGCAGCTGTCCTCCTGCTTCCTCACCACCGTCGGCGACGACCTGCAGGCGATCTTCCACGGCATCAGCAACAACGCGATGCTCTCCAAGTACTCCGGTGGCCTCGGCAACGACTGGACCCCGGTGCGCGGCCTGGGCTCCCACATTCGGGGCACCAACGGCAAGAGCCAGGGCGTCGTTCCGTTCCTGAAGATCGCCAACGACACCGCCGTGGCGGTCAACCAGGGAGGAAAACGCAAGGGCGCGGTCTGCGCCTACCTGGAGACCTGGCACATCGACATCGAGGAGTTCCT
>CALGOD010000461.1 GCA_937957845.1 uncultured Nocardiopsis sp. | reverse complement strand
CTTGTCCAGCGCCCGGTGGTAGGGCATGATCAGGTGCGCGTTGGCCGAGATGAGAAGGCGTGAGGTGTCCACGCCCCGCTGTTGGAGGCCGCTCAGTTCCTCCAGCAGCACACCCGGGTCGATGACGACGCCGTTGGCGATGACCGGCACCACGTTCGGGGACAGGATGCCCGAGGGGAGCAGGTGGAGGGCGTACTTCTGGTCGCCGATGACCACCGTGTGCCCGGCGTTGTTACCGCCCTGGTAGCGCACCACGTAGTCCACGCGGTCGCCGACAAGGTCCGTCGCCTTGCCCTTGCCCTCGTCGCCCCACTGGGCCCCCACGAGCGTGATCGCCGGCATTGGTCTCTACCTCTTCGCTCGACACCTGACCGGGGCCTTGACCGCCCCGAACACGGAAAACCCCTGACGCAAGGCTGCGACAGGGGCCGTTGCGTGTAGAGCGTACACGACCTGCGCATCCGGTTTAAGTGGGGCGCCGGGGCATGTGCGCCACACGATTCACGCACCGGTCCCCGGACTCACACCGCTTTCGCAGAGCCCTCAGGGCACGGCTCGTCCCGTACACGCGAGGGGCCGCCCGACGACGACCGGACGGCCCCTCTGGTACCTCTGGCAGCGGGTGGGATCAGCCGTTGAGGGCCTTGTCCGCCTCGGCGCTGGAATCGCGCAGGAAGGTCGCGCACCGCTCGGCCTCCTCGGTGTCGCCGATCGCGGCGGAGGCCTTGCCCAGCAGGTGCAGCGACCGCAGGAAACCCCGGTTGGGCTCGTGCTCCCAGGGGATGGGGCCGTGGCCCTTCCACCCGGAACGGCGCAGCTGGTCCAGCCCGCGGTGATAACCGGTGCGGGCGTAGGCGTAGGCGGTCACCGGCCGATCCTCGGCCAGGGCCAGTTCGGCCAGGCGCGCCCAAGCGGCCGAGTACTCGGGGAAACGCCCCGCGACCGGGGTGGGGTCGTCGGCCGCCGCGAGCGCCTCGCGTGCCTCGGGGTGGTCGGCCAGGCGCGTCTCGGGCGGCTCGTTCAGCAGGTTCTGGTGCAGGTTCATGCCTCCATCCTGCCACCGGGCCCCGGCTCAACCGGTCTCCTCCCCGCTCCGCTGGGTCCATGGCGTGGCGCCGTGCGTCAGTGCGTGTGCTCCCAGCGCGGCTAACGCCATGCCCGCGGCCAGAGCGGTCACCACACCGGGCCCCAGCAGGTCCGGGGCGGTCCACCCGTCGGTTCCGGCGTAGGAGTACGGCACCACCCGGTTCAGACCGGTCGCCATGTTGCAGACGACCGCCCCCAGGAAGATCCCCGCCAGGACGGCGAGTCCCCCCGGGATCGCGCCCATGAAGGGGGTCAACAGGTACACGGTCGAGCACGCCAGCACGAGGTTGGTCAGCAACAGCCAGGTGTTCTCCGCCGGTGGTGAGGCGGCCAGTACGACACCTCCCACCGACACCGGCAGGGCCATGCCGATCGTGGCCGTCACCGCGGCACGTACGCGCGTGCGGGCGCCGCCCAGACGCTCCCACACCCACAGCCGGGGCCGGTTGGACCACGCGCCGACCATGGCCGCGCACACGCACACCAACTCCACGACCGGTATCCGTTGCTCCTCGTGGGGCCAGTCGAACACCGCCACCGGGACCACGGCTCCCCGTGCGGCCAGCCCGAGGAGCGCCGCGACGGCGGCGGCGGCGAAGGCCCCCGCGGTCGGCAGCAGCCAGGGTCGGCAGATCACGTTCGCCACGGCAGCTCCTCGGGTTCCACCGCGCAGGCGGCGAGGCGTTCGTGGTCGCTGTGGATCCACGCGCGGACCTCGTCCGGGTCGGCTCCGGAGAACAGGCCGTCACCGTGCTCCCCGCCCCCGTACGCCTGGGAGGCCAGCCACGCCTCCAGCCCGAGTACGACGGCGGCCCGCCGCTCCCGGGGGTCGGCGTCCCGGCCCAGGTCGGCCACGCCCTCGGAGCCGCACCGGTGGAAGTCGGGCGTCAGCCATTCCGCGGCGGCCACGGGGACCTCCTGGTACGGGTTCCAGCCGGGATAGACCGAGAGCCAGAGCACACCGCGTCGGGGACCGTCGAGCACCTCCTCGTCGTCACGGGCCAGACTCTGGTCCCGAACCTCGACGGGCGCGGCCTCCGCCAGACCGTAGGCGGCGAACACCGGCGCGGACAGGTCGGTGATCGTGTCGAGCTCACGGGCGTGTCCCTCGTGCACGCAGTAGCGCACACCCCCGTGCTCTCGGCAGACCTCGGTCCCGCCCGGGGCGCGGACCACCAGGGGGAACGGGTGCAGGTGGGGTAGGAGCACGGCCACGGCCACGGCCGCGACGGCCGTCCCGTGCACGGCCGAGAACCTCCGGGGGGCGCGCAACAGCCGGACGGCCGTCAGCCAGAGCGCGACCACCAGTAGGAGGAAGAAGCCCAGGCGGTACGCGCCCAGGGCGGCGGACTCGCGCACGCCCAGGGAGGGGGCGAAGGGCAGCTGGAGGGACAGGGCGGCCCAGGCGTCCATGACCAGGGGCAGGCTGGTGAGAAGGAAGACCGTGCCCACGGCGACGGGAACACCGAGCAGGCCGCGCGCCAGGACACCGCACAGGTAACCCCACAGGGTCAGGGCGACGAATCCGGCCAGGGCGCCCGGTACCGCCACGAGGTCGGGGAAACCGGCGCCCGCCGTGGCCACGGCGAAGGTCAGGGGCAGCATGCCCGCCAGATAGGCGCCCAGGCACCAGGCCACGACCACCGTCGTGTGGCGCAGCGGGAGGTCGCGCTCCACACGGGGTTGCCAGGGTTGGGCGAACACCAGGTTCGTCCGGGTGAGCCGGGCCGCCACCAGGGCGGCCGTCCCCGCCGACACCACGACCGGAATCCGGGCCTGCGCGCCCACCTGCGAGGACAGGTACACCCAGTCCAGGGCGTGCCAGCCGAGCCGGTCCCACGTGGCAGCGAGGGTCGTCACGAGGACGAGCGCGGCCGGAACCAGCACGAGGGCCGGTGGTACCGGCCAGAAGAGGGCCGAGGACCGCACCCGGGAGGCCAGGGTGCTCACGTGCGGTCTCCGATCCGTGCGATCAGTCGGTCGTAGGCCCGTTCGAACCCGGAGCCGTAGGCGCTTCCCCCGGTGTCGTCCTCGATCAGCGCCTCCAGGTCGGGGAAGGTGCCGTCGAACTCGATCCGTCCGCCCGCCAGGACGCCGATCCTGGCGCACAGGTGTGCCACGTCCTCGATCAGGTGGGTGGAGACGAGGACGGTCCGATCCCGCCCCAGCCTCGCGATGACCTCCCGCACACGTAGCCGCTGTCCGGGGTCCAGGCCCGCGGTGGGCTCGTCCAGGATCAGGACCCGCGGGTCGTGTGCGAGTGCGGCGGCGATACCCACCCGTTGGCGCTGGCCCCCCGACAGGGTGCGCGTGCGCCGATCGGCCAGGTCCTGCAGGTCGACCAGTTCCAGCGCACGTCGGGCGGCGTTCCCGCACTCGCGACGGTCCCGGCCGTGGACCCACGCGGTGTAGGCCACCGTGTCCGCGACGGTCAGTTCACCGGCCAGGGTGAAACGCTGGGGAACGAACCCCAACGCCCGTCGTGCCCCGGCACGGCCGGCCGTGGTGGACAGGTCGTGGTCTCCCAGGAGCAGGCGTCCCCGCCGGACGGCGAGCAGCGTCACGACCAGTGACAGGAACGTCGTCTTGCCCGCGCCGTTGGGACCGAGGAGCCCGGTGACTCCCGGCTCCACCGTCCAGGACAACCCGTGCAGCACCTTCCGGCGCCCTCGGTAGGCGAATTCCAGGTGCTCAGCGGTGATGTGCATGCGTCCGTCCGTTTCCACTCTCCGTGCGAGGGCGGCCGCCGTCGGGGTGCGTGCGCACGCGCGCACGCACCCGGTGGCGGCCGGTCAGCATCGGTTGACGCGGCCGGAGGAGATCTTGTTGCCGCTGGAACTACGCGTCTCGGTGAAATACGTGCCGTTGCCGTCGCACTTTCCACTGGCCCTGAGGTCGCCGCCGGCGAAGTGGGTGCGACGGGCCTCCGCCACGACCTTGTCGGGCCAGGCCACGCGGTGTTTGCGCACCTGGACGGTGAGGGTCACGGTGCCGCCGCAGTCGGTGCGCGACCCGATCCCGGAGATGGAGTTCCCCGACGTGGTGGGGGTACCGGCACCCAGACCGCACGCGGAGACCCGGGGGATCATGGTCTCGCTTTGGGCCCAGGCCGTGCCCGCGGCCGAGGCCCCGACGAGCACGACACCCGCGGTGAGCATTCCGGCCGTGACAATTCGGGCGAGACGATTCCTGTCCTTCAATTTTCCTCATTCCACTTCGAGGGAGTGGGGGTTTCAGGTTAATTCCCGGGACCCTCTTCGTGAAACGGGGCTGTGGATGAACGAAGGAATATTGCTTTGGGGTATTTCGAGATGCTTTATTAGAGAAAGTGAATGGTCCTCGCCCGGGGCGGGGCCGGAAAAAGCGCGGTGCCCGGCGGCCGAAGCCGCCGGGCACCGATCACCGGCCGTCTCACCGGCCGTCGTGGACCGAGGTCACTTCATCTTCTTGCCGGCGGCCTTCAGGTGCTGGGCGGCCTCCACGACCCGGGCGGCCATACCGGCTTCGGCGGCCTTGCCGTAGGAACGCGGGTCGTAGGCCTTCTTGCTGCCGATCTCGCCGTCGATCTTCAGCACACCGTCGTAGTTCTTCATCATGTGGTCGACCACGGGACGCGTGTAGGCGTACTGCGTGTCGGTGTCGATGTTCATCTTCACCACGCCGTACTCGATGGCCTCATGGATCTCCTCGATGGAGGATCCCGAGCCACCGTGGAACACGAAGTCGAACGCCTTGACCTTGCCGTACTTCTCGGCGATGGCCTCCTGAGCGTTCTTGAGCACCGTCGGGCGCAGCTTCACGAAGCCCGGCTTGTAGGAGCCGTGCACGTTGCCGAAGGTCAGGGCCGTCATGTAGTAGCCCTTCTCTCCCAGGCCGAGCACCTCGGCGGTGCGCAGCGCGTCCTCCGGCGTGGAGTACAGCTTCTCGTTGATCTCTCCGACGATGCCGTCCTCCTCACCGCCGACGACGCCGACCTCGATCTCCAGGATCGTGCGGGCGGCCTTGGACTCGGCGAGAAGCTCCTCCGCGATCTGGAGGTTCTCCTCCAGTTCGACGGCCGAGCCGTCCCACATGTGGGACTGGAACAGGGGCTCCTGGCCCTTGGCCACGCGCTCCTTGGAGATCTCCAGCAGCGGGCGGACGAAGCCGTCGAGCTTGTTCTTCGGGCAGTGGTCGGTGTGGAGGGCGATGTTCACCGGGTACTTGTCGGCCACGACACGGGCGAACTCGGCGAAGGCGACCGAGCCGGTGACCATGTCCTTGACCGTGGTGCCGGACAGGAACTCCGCGCCACCGGTGGAAATCTGGATGATGCCGTCGCTTTCGGCCTCGGCGAAGCCGCGCAGGGCAGCGTGCAGCGTCTGGCTGGAGGTCACGTTGATCGCCGGGTAGGCGAAGCCCTCGGACTTCGCGCGGCTCAGCATCTCGGTGTAGACCTCGGGACTGGCGATAGGCATGCTTGTCTCTCCCTGAATCGGCCTGGAGCGAGCGGCCACCGGTCTGGACCGGCGGCACACCACGTGCGTTGCCCGGTGGTGGTCCGGAGGCCGGGGGGTGACCCTCGGATCGGGGTCGTGCGTCCGGGTGTGTCCACCGGGTGTCCTACAAGTATCCCGAATACCCCGAGCTCTTGGAAAGGTCTAGACCAGACTGCTCGCGAAGGCCCGGTGTGGACGGGGGATCGGAGTGTCCGCCAAGGCGCCGCGAGCCCGTGTCGGGACGGAGGTACCGAGCTTCCTTGCTTCCTTTGTGACCGAATTTGTGGTGTCCAAGGAGGTTCCAGGCGACTGCTGTCGCTTTTTCCGGTGATACGCGCTACATTCAACGCCGTGGGAAGGCATAGGAATGATCCTCGCGGCGTCGGCCAGGTACTGGCCATCGTCGGGGCTGTCCTGCTCTTGATCACGCTTCTGGCCCTCGGCGGGTTCTTCTTGTACCGCTCGCTTCCGGGGACCAACGTGAGCGCCAACGCCTCAGGGGCGGGAACCGAGAGCGAGGACCCGACGAACATGGGTGTGCTGTACATCCGTGTCATCGGCGAGTCCAGTGATGTCTTCGTCCGCATCCCCGGTGGCGATGTCCTGCTCGACCAGGAGATGAGCCAGGGCCAGTCGGTGAACTACGCCAACGCCGACGAGGGCCTGGAGGTCACCATCGGCGAACCCGACGCCGTCGAGGTCTTCGTCCACGGCGAGCGTCACGACACCTCTGGTGAGGAATCCGGGTACGCCTTCACGGTCGAGTCACCGAGACCGCCCGAGCGGCCGCCCCTGTCCTTCGACGGGGGACCCTCCCCCGCGATGCGGGCGCCGGTCACGGAGGCCGACGCCCCTGGTACGTCAGATGTCCAGGTCGGAGACCTCGTACACCGCCCGGTACTCCAACCCCTCCTTGACGATCCTCTCCCGCGCGCCCCGGTCCAGGATCAACGCGACGGCCACGACCTCGGCGCCCTCCTCCCGCAGCGCCTCGACGGCCGTCAGCACCGAGCCGCCCGTGGTCGAGGTGTCCTCCAGCGCCAGCACACGCCGCCCCCGCACCTCGGTGCCCTCGATGCGTTTTTGCAGTCCGTGGGCCTTGCCCGCCTTGCGGACCACGAAGGCGTCCAGCTTCCGACCGCGCGCGTGCGCCGCGTGCAGCATGGCGGTGGCCACCGGGTCCGCACCGAGTGTCAGGCCACCCACCGCGTCGAACTCCAGGTCCGCGACATTGTCCAGCATGACCGAGCCGACCAGCGGCGCGGCCTCCCCGTCCAGGGTGACCCGACGCAGGTCGACGTAGTAGTCGGCCTCGACACCGGAGGACAGGGTCACCTTCCCGCGTACGACCGCCTTATCGTTGATGTGACGCAGGAGTTCATCACGTTCGCTCATGAGCACCGAGCCTAG
>CALGOD010000460.1 GCA_937957845.1 uncultured Nocardiopsis sp. | reverse complement strand
ACCCGCCCGGACGGACCAGGCCCGTCTCGTAGGCGATCACCACCAGGCCGACGCGATCGCGGGCACCGAGCTCGGCCAGGACGCGACCCACGTGGGTACGCGCGGTCGCCGGACTCACCTACGACTCGGCGCCATCTCCTGGTTCTACTCGCCCCGGCCGACCGGGGCGAGCACCTCCCGCTCCCGGTCGGTCAGCGCTTCGAGCCCGGCGGCGGCCTCGGGCGCCACCGTGCTGTCGGCGAGCCGCTCGATCCCCCTCCGCGTGACTCCGGGGGAGAGCAGGGACTCCCCCGGCGGCGACAATGCGTACCGCCTCCCCGGCTCGTTCGGCCCGACGTCTTGAGCAGGAAGCCGGAGGCTCCCGGACGTAGGGCGGCGGACACGGTGTCGTCCTCACCGAAGGTGGTCAGGACGACGACCCGGGACCGTGCCGCCATGTCGACATGTCCCGCCGCCGACCTGTCGGCACGTCGCCCCGGTTCACGGAGCACCGAGAGACCGTCCATGACGGGCATCCGGAGATCGAGCAGGACGACGTCGGAACGGTACCCGTCGATGTCCGCCAGTGCCTCGCGCCCGTCACCCGACTCGGCCACCACCTCGACGCCCTCGTCCCGCTCCCACAGGGCCCGCACACCGGCGCGTACGAGGGGCGGGTCCCCCTTGTCACCGACATCGGATCCGACCGCGATCGCCACCACGGCGAAAACGGCGAACCCGAGGAGCGCGTCGACGATGACACTCTGGCGGTCGGTGGATATGCGGCGATTCCACGGAGTCGGGTCCCGCGCGGGACCCGACTCGCCACTCGCTCCCCTACGCGCCCGCACGTAGAGCGCGGGAGTCCGGGCGCGTAGGAAGAGCACCGCCCGGCGGATGTCCGACGGTGGTCTGGCGTCGAAGGCGTCCTGGCCGGACACGACCGCTTCCGCCCATATCCGGAGCCCGCGAGGTACCGAGGGAACACCAGGCGACACCGCACACCCGACGTCCCCTCGGACCGTTCACCGACGTTCCGTGGTCGCCGGTGCTGGGCCTTGGAGCTCTCGTGCTACCGCGCCCCTGTCGAACATCACCGGTGTCGGGAACGCCCCTGACACCGGTCCGCTAGTGCCCGTGGGCATGACCGTCCTGATCACCGCGATCTGGGTACTCGCCGTGGTGTTCGCCCGTGTTCGGCGCCCGCTGCTCACACTGGTGTACACGGGGCCGGCCTACGCGGTGTTCTCGACGGTGCTGAGCGCCGTCCCGTCCCCGATCATGTCGGGGGAGCTCCGAGGGCCGCCGGCCGACCCGTTCGCACTGGTCGGCGTGCCGGCCGTGAACGACCTGTGAGGGACTCCTGGCCGTCGGGAGCGCCCTGGTGTCACACATGGCCCTCCGGGGCCGCCAGAACGACGCGTGAGCGTGAGAGGGTCAGGCCCGAGCTTTGGGGGCGAACGTGAGGGCTGTGGCGCCCCTGTGGTCCTCTGGACGTCCCGGAGGGTGTTCGGCCCGGGCTCAGCCCTTTCTCCCGAGCCCTCCGCGCGGTCGTCGGCACACCGGCCCCTCCTCCCGACCCTCACCAGGGCGAACCTTCCGGCCACCTGCGGATATACCCCACCCCGGTAAGCTGGGCGATGTCCGAGCGGGAATGCCCTGCGCCTACCATCGGTTGTGCTAACCATCTTCCCCTGGGGTCACACCGCGTGGCCAGGGCAGTGACTGTGTGAAGGGCCAACGAGCGTGAGTGACGTCCGTAATGTCATCATCATCGGTTCGGGACCGGCAGGCTACACCGCCGCTCTGTACGCCGCTCGTGCCGAGTTGCGACCCTTGGTCTTCGAGGGGTCCATCACAGCCGGGGGTGCGCTCATGAACACCACCGACGTCGAGAACTTCCCCGGCTTTCCCGACGGCGTCATG
Organism: uncultured Nocardiopsis sp.; assembly: GCA_937957845.1. Classification (GTDB taxonomy): domain Bacteria; phylum Actinomycetota; class Actinomycetes; order Streptosporangiales; family Streptosporangiaceae; genus Nocardiopsis. The sequence continues at coordinate 1,401 of CALGOD010000460.1, read as the reverse complement.
GGACCGGACCTCATGGACCAGATGCGTAAGCAGGCCGAGCGCTTCGGCGCGGAGCTGGTACCCGAGGACGTCACCTCCGTGGAGCTGACCAAGCCGGTCAAGGAGGTCGTCGCGGGCGGTGAGACCTTCCTCGCCCACACCGTGATCCTCGCCACGGGTTCCGGCTACCGCGAGTTGGGCGTGCCCGGCGAGAAGGAGCTGTCCGGACGCGGCACCTCCTGGTGCGCCACCTGTGACGGGTTCTTCTTCCGCGACCAGGACATCGCGGTGGTCGGTGGTGGCGACACCGCCATGGAGGAGGCCCTCTTCCTCACCCGCTTCGCCCGCTCGGTGACGGTGATCCACCGACGCGACGAACTGCGCGCCAGCCGCATCATGGCCGAGCGTGCCCGCGCCAACGACAAGATCCGCTTCCTCTGGAACACCGAGGTGACCAAGGTCTTGGGCGAGGAGCGCGTCTCGGGCCTGAACATCGTCGACAACAAGACCGGCGAGGAGAGCACCCTGGACGTGACAGGGCTGTTCGTCGCGATCGGCCACGACCCTCGTGTGGAGCTGTTCGACAAGCAGTTGGAGCTCGACGAGGAGGGCTACGTGAAGGTGGACTTCCCGTCCACGCGCACCAGTCTGGAGGGCGTCTTCGCCGCTGGTGACGTGGTCGACCACCAGTACCGACAGGCGGTCACCGCCGCGGGAACCGGCTGCGCGGCCTCGCTGGACGCCGAACGCTACCTCGCCGAGCGCGGCAACTGACCCACCAGGCGGCCGAACCCGGCCGCCGACCGACCCCGTCCCCGGTTCCGTCGAACAAGGAGAAGCATGTCCGCTGTCAAGCACGTCACCGACGCCACCTTCAAGGAGGAGGTCCTCTCCAGCGACAAGCCCGTCCTGGTGGACTTCTGGGCCGACTGGTGCGGCCCGTGCAAGCAGATGTCCCCGGTCCTGGACAAGTTGGCCGAGGAGCACGGCGACAAGATCGAGGTCGTCAAGCTGAACACGGACCAGAACCCCGAGACGACGCGGGCGTACAACATCATGTCCCTGCCGACCATGAACGTCTTCTCTGGTGGCGAGGTCGTCCAGCAGATCATCGGCGCCAAGCCCAAGCGCGCTCTGGAGAAGGACTTGGAGAAGTACCTGAACCGGTAGTCGCCCTCCGGCCGCCCCGGCCCCGACGACTCCGGTCGTCACCACACGCCGAAGACCCCCGGATTTCCGGGGGTCTTCGCTGTTTCACGTGAAACACGAAGCGGCCGTGTTTCACGTGAAACACGGCCGCCGGTGGAAGTTCAGGAGTCCATCTGCCTGATGAGGCGCTCCAGGGGCTCCATCGTCGCGAACTCCACGACGAGGTGGCCCTTCTTCTTTCCGATGTCGACCTGGACGGTGGTGTCGAACCGG
>CALGOD010000459.1 GCA_937957845.1 uncultured Nocardiopsis sp. | reverse complement strand
CGCCTTCCAGGGCATCCACCGGCCCTACGTCCTGGTCGTGATCGACGAGGCGTGTCACGACGATCAGACGGACGTACTGACTGACCAGGGGTGGAAGCGCTTTGCTGACCTGGACGGTAGTGAGCGTCTGCTGACGATGGACGCCCAAACCCATGAGGCGTACTACGACAAGCCCGTCAAGCTCGTGTCTAAGCCCTACAGCGGCCCTATGCACTACTACAGCGCCAAGGGCCTGAACTACGCGGTGACGCCTGACCACACCATGCTCTACGGCCAGCGCAAGCACGGCAAGCCGTTGGACTGGAGGACGCAGGAGCGCCAGGAGATCGCCACCTGGAGCAACAAGTTCGTGAAGAAGGTGATCGACTGGACACAGTCTGACGACCCTGCACTGACGGATGACTGGCTGACGTTCCTGGGCTGGTTCGGGTCGGAAGGCTCGATCAACAAGGACCTGACGCGCGTGTGCATCACGCAGTCGGCCGAACGCGAGGCGTACCAGCGCATCTTCGAGCTGTGCGAGCGTCTGGGCTTCAATCCCAAGAAGCACGGTGACCACGTGCTGATCAACTCCACCAAGCTGGCTCGGGAGTTGGCGCAGTGGGGACGCACACAGCTCGTGCGCCGTGTTCCCGACTTCGTGCGCAATGCGTCCGCGCGACAGATTGGGGTCTACCTGGACGCCTACGCCGAGGGCGACGGATACTGGCACGGCACTCGTGAGGTGATCTACACCAGCTCTCCACAGATGGCTGACGACCTCCAGGAGCTCATCCTGAAGACGGGCATGCCTTCTGTCGTATCCAAGCGTGAGCTGGCGGGAAAGCAGACCACGTTCCCGGATGGGCACGTGGCTACGTCCTCTGTGGACGGGTACGTGGTGACGAGACCTTACCGGCCCTCCAACGCCAAGATGTACAACGAGAATGAGCAGGTCAGCCACTACGAGGGCATGGTCTACTGCGCGACGATGCCCAAGGATCACCTGCTGTTCACTCGCCGCAACGGGTACACCATGTGGTCAGGGAACTGCGGTGTGCCTGAGGAGCTGTGGACCGGCGTCGAGGCCATCACCACCACCGCCAACTCCCGCATCCTGGCCATCGGTAACCCCGACGACCGGGACACGGAGTTCGGCCGGGTGTTCCTGGACGAGCGCTACGCCTCGATGTGGAACCGGATCTCGATCCCCGCCAGCGTCACGCCGAACTTCACCGGTGAACCCGTGCCCATGCCGCTGCCGGACGTGCTGGTGCAGCGGGACTGGGTGGACGAGCGTCGGCGGGCCTGGACCGAGGACGACCCGCGCTACATGTCCAAGGTCGAGGCGAAGTTCCCCGAGCAGGGCGTGATGAGCCTGTTCGGTCCGGCCGTGCTGGCGCGCGGCTTCGACCAGGACAACCTCCCCAAGCCGGACGGCAAGCTCAAGATCGGCGTGGACCCGGCGCGCTTCGGTGACGACCGCACGACGGTGGTGGCCCGGCGCGGGCGGCTCATGTGGGTCGTGGACTCGTGGCAGGGCATGGACACCGTGCAGACCGCGCACAAGGTGATGAACCTTGCCGACGAGCTGCGCGAGGTGGACGACAACGGCAAGAAGGCCGAGTTCGACGTGGAGATCCGCGTGGACGTCGTGGGCCTCGGTGCTGGTGTGGTGGACACCCTGGCCTTCGAGCACCGCAAGCTGGAGGCCGGGGGCCAGGCGTGGTTCACCGTCATCGAGATGAACGGTGCGGCTGCCCCGCCGCTGGAGCAGGGTGGCTCGGTGCAGGGCTACGGCAACGCCCGAGCGTACTGGTACGACAAGCTCAAGCAGGGGATGGCCAACGGCAGCCGCCGGGTGGTCGAGCACGAGCTGGCCAGGGACGAGCTGGAAGGCATCCGTTTCAACTACCGCACCTCCAAGATGTACATCGAGACCAAGGAGGAGATGCGCAAGCGGGGGGTGAAGTCCCCTGACTACGCGGACGGCATGGTCTACGCCAGCGCAGAGGTCTTCGACGGCCCCCAGGACGGGGACACCATGACCAGTCCAGCGGAGGATATCGCCAACGCGGCGCTGGAGGAGATGCTGGAGGCCGCCGAGATGATGATCAGCCCGTACTGATCACCACTTCACGATCAGCCCCTTGGGAGGGGTGCGCGACCAGTCCACGTCGGCGGCCGACCCCTCGGCCAGGAAGTTGTGAGCGCGCCTGCCTTCGGGGCTGGTCGTACCGTGGCCGACGAGGCTGTCGCCGTCCCTGTGCTCGACCAGGCTGGGGTTGGTGTACCAGGTTCGCCACTTCAGCACGTCCCGGTAGTACATCCCCACGCGCATGTCGTAGTTCAGACGTTCACGCGGGGTGAGCGAGCACCAGCGCAGCATGGGCTTGATGGTCTTCACCGGTGCGACGATGGCCACACCCCAGCACAGGGATTTCGTGGACCACCAGGCGTGGCCCTTCTCGTCAGCGTGTGCGATGTTGCGTTTCACGTGGAACTGGTTGGGCTTGCCGGTGCCGCTGTAGGGAGCGACCAGCCCTTCCGGCCCCAGGATCTTCAGCGCGTTCTCCAGCCCGGCCACGAGGTCCTGAGCGGGAATGGCGTCGTCCTGGATGACCATGTGCCAGTCGGCCGTGGGGTCGTGCATCTCCCAGGCCAGACGGCCGGTGACCCATCGCTGGCGAGGGTCTGGCGACGTCTTGGGCTGGGGGTCCCACGCGATGCGCGTGTCCCCGCCGAGCCAGCCCTGGAGTTCTTCGGCCTCCGCCTGGCGCTGGCGGTGGGCCATGATCGAGACGGAGAGCTTCATCGGACCTCCCGCTCACGCCACGGGATGAAGCCGCACACGGCCAGGCGGTCGAACAGCACGGGCTCGGAGACCACGTCCTTGTCGACCAGCCCCTGGACAGCGGCGGGAACTCCCGGATGCGACTCGTTGTGGTCATCGAAGGCGATGACCGCGTCCTCGGACAGGTGTTTCTCCCAGGCGGAGAAGTCCTTGCGGACAGCGTCCTGGCGGTGGTCACCGTCGATGAAGAGCAGGCCGACCTTGGGGCCGCGCCACTGCTGGCCGACCTCCACGGAGAAGCCCTGGATCATCGTGACGTGCTCGGTCAGACCCATCTCCCGGATCTGGCGCTCCGCGTCCTCGCGGATGCTCGGGTCGGTGAAGTCCAGACCGCCACGGCCCCGGCCGGTGGTGGTGCGGTAGCCGGGCAGGTCGTGAGGGTCGATGGTGTAGACGTGCGCACCGAACCCGTCACGTGCTCCGGCCCCCAGCCAGCAGGCCGACGCACCCCGGTAGGTGCCGATCTCGATGATGGCTTCGTCCTCGGGGACCATGGCCGCCAGCTCGTACAGCGGCTCCAGCGTCTCCAGCGGAGTGAGTGTGCGCAGGTCGCGCAGCTTATCCTTCACAGCTCGCCTTTCGCGATGAGGTCAGTGCGGTTCTGCCAGTGGTGTTTGGTGTACGCCTCGCCCACCGGCTTGGTGTCGCGCTGGTCCAGCTCGGACCAGTGCAGCGGGTAGATGAGTCCTGCGTCGAGAATACGCACGTCGGGAACGCGGCGTGCGATTCGGGTGATGTAGTGGGCTCCGATCTGGCGGTTCACGCGGGCTCGGGGCTGTGCGAGTACGGACCTGCGGAGTCCGGCGAGGATGGCGGAGATGTAGCGGCCACGGGGCACTGTGCCGAGGAAGGCGTTGTTGATGTAGGTGCGGTCTTCGCGGGCCACGACTGCGTTGCATCCGCGCAGGAGCGGGTCGATCCGCTTGAGCGGTTCGAGGTCGCAGTCGATGTAGAGGCCGCCTTGGTCGCACAGCAGCTCGTAGCGGGCCAGGTCCGACTTCCACTGCCACGGGTTCGAGGCCGGGCTGTACTTCTCGGGCTGGTCGAACAGGTCCTGGTTGCGCAGCTCGGGCAGCGTGCCCGGTGACCAGACCTTCAGCTCCCAGTCCGGGTGCAGGTCCTCCCACCTGCGGAGGTAGCTGCGCAGGTGCGCGGGCATCGGCGGGCCGCCCCAGAAGGCGTGGAGAATCTTCGGGATGCTCATGTAACTGATGTTACACGCAGGGTGGTGTCGAGGGGCTGATCTCCCCGCTCGCCAGGCGAGCTCTTCCCAGGTCAGGGGACATAGCACAGGCCCGGAGCCGAAGCTACCGGGCCTGATACCATGGGGACTGCCTAGTTTCCCTACAAGGAGGGTACCTCATGTCTGAGGTTCAGGTCTTCACCCACACCAAGTTTGGTCAGCACACGGTTCGTACGGACGAGCGTGGTAACGCTGTGTTGATGTTGAGTCCCATTGCGCAGGCGCTCGGCTACCGAGATGCGGAGAAGGCTCAGCGCATCTTGGACCGCGACGAGTACTGGCTGGAGGTCGTTGAACTCCCTACCCCTCAGAGGGGTACTTCGCAGGTCAGGCGGCGTGCGCTGGTGGTTTCCGAGTCGGGTCTGTACCACTTGATCTTCGCCAGCACTAAGCCCGAAGCAAAGAAGTTCCGACGCTGGGTTACCGAAGAGGTCTTGCCTACTCTCCGTAGGGCCAACGAGGTCGGCATTGACGCTGTAGAAGAGATCCGCCGTCAGACGAGTGCCAAGCTTGCTGAAAAGGACCGGATCATCGACAGGCAGCGTCAAGAGCTGGTCGAGCAGTCCATGGACTACGAGGATCACATCGAAGAGATCACGCTGATTCAGGACGGTTCCGTGGCTGTGAGGCACCCGCACGGACGGATCAGTGCTGTCTCGTCGTTCGAGGCTCTGGCGGCTCACCGTCGCAAGGTTGCGGCCAAGACCACCACCAGGTAATGTGAGTTCTGCGAGCGAAGGATCTCCTACCACCCATGGTCCTCTGCTTCACTTCTCACTGGGGGCGGTACATCTCCGGAGGTACCGCCCCGCAACTGCGTGTAGCTCAATGGGTAGAGCACCCGGTCTGGGACCGGGAGGTTGTTGGTTCAAGTCCAGCCAGGCAGGCACATTACGGATGAGGGGGAAGAAGGCCCGGCAGCCTGGTAACTGCCGGGCCTTTCCCATGCCGTTACACTGGCCTCACCAGATGAAGGGGAGGACCATGAGCGAGCAGGTGATGACAGGTGGTCGAGACCTGTCTCAGCTCGATGATCCGCAGGTGCGGGAAGTCATCGCGGAGCTGGAGCATCGCAACGAGGAACTGACCGAGTCCATGGCCCAGCTTGTGCTGGCGGTGGACGACATCGGATGGAAGCCGCTCGGGCCGCTCCAGTCCGAAGAGGAGATGCCGCTCGACACGCTGAAGCGGGCGGCCGAAACCTGCCGGGCGCTGGTCACCATCAACCCCCTGGTCAAGCGTGGCATCGCTGTGCGCACTTCCTACATCTGGGGCAAGGGTGTGAAGATCGGTGAGCCCAATGCGGCCTGGCGCACACCCTCGGTGAACCGCACCTTCGGCACCACGCTGGCCCAGCTCGAACTGGAGCGTACGGCGGCCAGCGACGGCAACCTGATCTTCCTGGTGGACGCGGCCCGGCGCACGGTGCAGCGCATCCCCTTCTACCAGATGAGCGGCGTCGTCACGGCGGTGGACGACACCGAGACGGCGCTGTACTACAAGCGCACGTACACCCGCCGGGCGGCCAACCTCTCGGACTACAACACCTCCGCCCCGGCCGAGGAGCAGGTCGAGGTCTGGTATCCCTCCGACGAGCTGGACACCGCGCCCGTCACCCGCATCGGGCAGGTCCAGGTGGACACCAGCAAGCGCATCGTGCACGTGGCCTTCAACCGCCAGGTCGGCTGGACGTGGGGTGTGCCCGACGTCTTCGCCGTGGTGTTCTGGTCCAAGGCGTACAAGGAGTTCCTGGAGAACTGTGCGACGCTGGCCAAGGCATATGCCCGCTTCGCCTGGAAGGTCACCAGCTCCACGAAGAAGGGCCAGCAGCGCGTCTCCAGCAAGCTGGCCACGGCACCCTCGCACGACCCGGCTACGGGCCGTGTGGCGGACGTAGGAGCCGCCGTCAGCCTCGGGGCCAACCAGGACGTGCAGGCCCTCCAGACTGTGCGCCCTGTGGACTTCAGCGCCGGGCTGCCGCTGGCGTCGATGATCGCCGCCGGACTGGAGATCCCGCTGCCGATGCTGACCTCGGACCCGGGCTCGGGCAACCGGGCCACGGCCGAGACGCTGGACACGCCGACCAACACGGCGATGGAAGCGCGTCAGCAGCTCATGGACGACGCACTGCGGCGTGTGCTCAGGGCTTTGGGCGTCGGTGAGGTCGAGCTGGACTGGCCGCCGGTCTCGGAGGACCCGCTGCACCGCCTGATGCAGGCGTACGACATGGCCGGTCGCACGGGTGTGCTCTTCCCCCGGGAGTGGCGCGAGCTGATCCTGAAGGCGGTCAAGCTGGAGACGACCACGGTCGAACCACCCACCGAGGACGAGCTGCCGGTGGTGCTCCAGGGCCAGAACGAGGCCCCTGCCCAGGTGGACCCGATGAGCCGTGGCGACCACGAGCTGCGGGACGAGGGTGGCCAGGCGCACACGGACGAGACATGACAGAAGCCCGGGGAGGACAAGTCAACTCCCCGGGCTTCAACACAAGGCTGATCAGTCCGCCCCACGGACGCTCTCGTGCCCAAACCCTCAGTCGCGGCCCTCGCGTGCGCGTGGGCGGGATTCATCGGTTTGATGTCGAGGAACACGATACCCGAGTTTCGTAGCGGGGGAAACGTTTCATTACGTTGCTCGGTTACGTTACGCTATTGATGTCGAGTACCATACGCGCGAGGAGGAGGTGACATGGGACAGCAGGCCGTACTCTATGAGGCGACCGCCAAGGCCAAGGCCACCGAGAGCAAGGGCATCTGGCGGATCAAGCTCATCGAGGGGGACGTGCACGGCTCGTCCGGGTACTACCCCGCCTCCGTGCTGGAGCGCGATGGTGCCACGGCGTTCCCGGCCGGGACCCACATCTACCTCGATCACCCCACGTGGGAAGAGGACTGTCAGCGGCCGGAACGATCCGTCAAGGATCTGGTCGGTGCCATGACCGAGGCAGCGCAGTACGAGGACGACCCCGTCGAGGGGAAGGGCCTGTACGCCAAGGTCAAGTTCCGTGAGTCTGTGCGAGAGGACGTCGAGTTCTACGCGGAGACCGCCGGGATGTCCATCCGGGCCATCGGTATCACCGATGAGAGTCCGGCCACGGGGGAACTGATCGTGACCGAACTGGTCGAGGGCCTGTCGGTCGATATCGTCACCCATGCGGGTGCAGGAGGGAAGTTGGTCAGTATGGCCGAGAACGCCCGCAAGGGCACGGAGTCGGGTACCGGGCAGCGCGAGCTGTTCGCCCAGCTCACCGAGAAGGACAAGCAGGGCCTGGCCAAGCTGTTCGAGTCGATCACCGCGCTGTCCGAGCGCTTCGACCGGCTGGAGCAGAAGGCGGCCGAGCACGAGCAGAAGGTGGAGGAGGCCAACACCCTCACCGCTGCGCAGCTCATCGAGAAGCTGGACGCCACCAACCTCCCGGCCGTGAGCCGGAAGCGTCTGGCCGAGGCGTACAAGCCCGGCGACGACTTCGACGCGGCCGTGACCGCCGAGGTCGAGTACTTCAAGCAGGTGCAGGAGTCGGTCAAGCCCGAGGGCAAGGGCCACGACACCAACACCGGCACTGGCACCGGCACCGTCCGTGAGGCGGCTGCGGGCGGCCGGGACGCCTACAAGAACGCCTTCGCGCAGATGGGCTGGTAGCAGATGGCCACCAACGAGATCTTCAAGGAAGCCGACTACCTCTCCCTGCCGGTTCCGGAGGGCACCCTGTCCGGTGACCCCGTGCTGGTGGGCGAGCTGGTCGGTGTCGCCCAGACGTCCGAGGGCGACAACAGCTACACCTCCACTCCGATCCGGCGCGCGATGGGCGACCCGGCGTGGAACACCGTGCCCGCCTCCACCGGTGGGAACGAGGCTGGCTTCGCCAGTGTCGCTCTCAAGGGTGCGTTCGCCTTCGAGATCGACGGCGGCGACGCGCTGACCCACGGCACCGCCGTGGGTATTAGCGAGGGCACCGGCCCCGATGGACGGAACGTGCTGGTCACCGGTGCCGGTGACGCGCGCTTCGGTCACGTGGTCGGGCACACCTCTGACGGCCGTGTGGTCGTCCGTATCGCCAACCCGGTCGCGTAGGAGAGGACCTGATGTACAAGATCAACACGCCCGTCGAGCTGGCGCAGAAGCTGGCCGAGGCGTACAAGGGCGGGTTCATGGCCCGCGCGCAGCTCAAGGAGGCGCTGTCCACCTCGGACATGCCCGAGCTGTTCCGCGTCATGACCCAGTACGCACTACTCGGGCAGTACGAGCAGATCCAGCCCCAGTGGCGCGAGTTCTCCACCCCGTGGCAGGTCTCGGACTTCCGGCCGCAGCGCTTCATGCGCTGGGAGTCGGACATGTCTCAAATGATCAACGCCAACGGTGGGTTCGAGCGGCACAGCCTGGCGCTGCCCCGCATCCCCGAGCTGACCGAGTACCCGACCTTCTCCCTCGAAGCCGAGGAGGAGCTGTTCGGGATCAACAAGTACGGTGGTCGCTACGCCTTCAGCTTCGAGGCGTTCCTGAATGACGAGTACCAGGTCATCCAGACCCTTCCGGGCGAGATGGCCAACTCGGCGCGCGACACCGAGGACGTCCTGACCACGGGTGTGCTCGCCACGGAGGACGGCCCCAACCCGGCGTTCTTCAACACCGGCTGGGACTTCGGCCCTCGGGCTCCCCAGGGCAACATCTTCCCGGACAACCCGCCGCTCACCATGGACACCCTCCAGGAAGCCGTGAACCTGGTGGCGCAGCGCACCCTGGGCAACGGCACCCGGCCGGTGCGTGTGCGCTCGTTCGTCCTGGTCGTGCCTCCGTCCCTGGAGCTGACCGCCAACACCATCCTGGCCCAGGCCAACATCGTCCGGCGCGTGCCGGACGGTAGCGGCGGTGAGCTGGAGACCACGATGGCCAACCCGCTGCGCGGGCGTGTGCGCGCGGTGTCCAACGAGTGGCTGCCGATCCTGGACACCTCCGAGAACAGCGCGACCACCTGGTACCTGCTCCCGGATGGTGCGGGCTCGGCGGGCAACCGTCGCCCGGCGATCATCACCACCTTCATGTCCGGCCGCGAGGCCCCCGAGCTGCGGATCTCCGGGGACACCGGCCGCTACATCGGCGGCGGCGAGGTTCCGGGCACCGAGGGTTCGTTCCTGAACGACGACGTTCAGTACCGCGTCCGCCACATCACCGGTGCGGCCGGTGTGGACCCCTCCGGCACGCTGGTGTCGGACGGTTCCGGCGAGCCCAGCGGCAGCTAGTAGGAAGGAGGGCGAGACGTGACGGTTCTACAGGTCAGGCACCTCATCCCGGACTTCGAGGAAGTCGATTGGGAGGACAACGCCTCGCCCTCCACCCTGTTCCCGGACGAGGTCATCCAGACCTACCTGGATGTCAACGACGGCAACGTCAAGCGCGCGGCAGCCCAGGCGTGTCGCGCGCTGGCGGTGTCCGAGGCCCTGATCTCCAAGGTGATCAAGACCGAGGACTTGCAGACGGACGGCGCGAAGGTGGCCAACGCTCTTCTCGGCGTGGCCCGCGACCTTGAGCAGTCCGCCGACCGGGACGACGAACGCGACGACAACAGCGCGTTCGACGTCATCCCTTACTACCCCCGCCCGCCCATCTACTGGCCGAGGTGACACGTGGCTGTTAACGCGCGCTGGTCTTTGGACCCCCGGTGGATGCTTCACCACCGCAGGGTGCCCAAGGGCTTCATGCTGCGCGGAATCGAGATCCACGTGCAGAACGCGCCAGTTTCGGGCTGGGACCCTGAGACCAACGAACTGATCGGCGGCGGCACCTCTGTGATCTGGACGGGCAAGGCCCGCATCCAGGGCAACAAGGACTGGCGTGCCAGGTCGGTACGCTCGGGCAACGACCCGCAGATGGTCCACTACGTGCGTGTGCAGATCCCCTTCGGGCCGAACAACCCCGTGCCGCACATCCCCGTGGACTCCATCATCAAGATCATGCCGCCGGACCCGGACAGCACCTGGCCGCAGGACGACGACCTCGGCTCGTACACGCTGCGTGTGCGCAACACGGTCAACAGCTCCAACCCCTGGCTGCGCAACCTGTTGTGCGGCACGGACGTGAGTGAGGCGTCTCCCTGATGGCCGAGTTCCGGTGGTACCACACCTACCGCCCCAGGAGCAGCAGGCGATTTACCTACGACGACGGTGAGACCAGCCTGGCGCTCTGGGCGACCGACCAGCTCAACCTGAAGTACGACCAGCTCGTGGCGTTCTTCGGGGAGGAGATGCTGACTGCGCGCCAGACAGTGCGTGTGCGCTCTCGGGTAGACACAGGACGTATGCGCTCGGAGGTCGAGTCCTACCGGTTCTCTTCACTGACCCTGGTGGGCATCGAGTTCGGCTGGGCTGAGGGCAATCCGCACTATGCTCCCTACCAGGAGTTCGGCGTACCCTCGCACAACATTAAGCCGATGCGCGCTGTACAGCAGACCTACCATGAGGTCTGGGGTCGGACACGGACGGAGGTGGCACGGTAGTGGCCAACCTGCGTGACTGGCAGAAAGCCATCCTGGCCCGGCTGCACGAGCTGCTGCCCGTGGACCAGGTGTATGAAGAAGGCGTCCCCGACGAGGCAGAGTTGCCGATGTACGACTCACGCAGAGTGAAGCCGTACGTCGTCGCCTGGTGGGGTCAGCGGGTGGATGGGGGCCTCGGCTTCAATTCACTCGGTGGTGTGCGTACGAATGCGCACACGGTACCGTTTATCTTGCAGATCTGTGGACCCACAGGACCCGCCGTGAGGGATCTGGCCGAAGCGGTCAGCGACCTCCTGCTGGGCTTCCAGCCCCTGGGCGAGGGAGAATTGCGGGAGGACGGTGCTGGGACGATCCGGCAGCCTCTGGACATGTCGGGTGTCAACAGTCGATACCAGGTGCCGGTGTCCTATGTCGGCACCGTAGACGTATAGAAGGAGGGCCAAGTGGCCGGAGAGGTCAAGATGCTCCCCCCGAACATTCGGGTGGACTGGATTCCTGTCACCGAGGGTGACCCGGGCATCGAGGACGTGAACGCGCCCACCGCCGAGGAGCTGAACGCAGGCGAGAACATCACCTGCGCCATCACCTCGCCGGACTACACGCTCGGATGGACCGAGCGTGACACCGACGACACGAAGAGTCTCTGCGACGACAGCAACGTGGCCAACCCGGTCTACAAGAACTACGAGGGCAACCTCACGTTCTTCCGCGACCGGGACAGCACGAACGCTCTGTCGGCGTACAACATCGCGTACGAGCTGTTCAAGACGCCGCTCCAGCAGGGGTACCTGGTCGAGCGCGTCGGCAAGCCGCACGATGAGCCGTACGTGGACGGCGACGAGGTCTCCGTCTTCCTCTTCCTGAGCGGCGACCCCCGGACCCTGCACGAGGACGGCGTGCCGATCCGGATGCAGGTTCCGTTCTACGCCCAGGGCCGGTCCTCGGAAGGCATCGTCACCGTGGGTGGCGCTGTCTCCTAGACTGGGGAGAGGCATCAGCGGGGTGTGCGCGGGCTCCCGTGTCGTTCGCGCACACCCTCTTGACACGGGTGACACGGAAGGAAGAGGACGAGCATGAGTGAGAACGAGAGCGGTCAGCTCACCGAGGCGCAGGTCGAAGAGCTGGAGAACCTGGACGCCGAGACCTTCGATCTGGACGAGTTCCTGGACCGGAAGTGGAGCTACCCCGCCTTCAGTGCCACGGTGTACCTGGACGGCGAGAAGGCCGGGCGGATCAATGACATCGACCGCCGCGTCAAGGACCTGCGTCGGGCCATCGAAGAGAAGCAGAAGTCGGCCAAGCAGTCCGGGGTCGGATCAAGCCTGGCCGGGGGCACCTTCGCGGACACCTACAAGGAGGAACAGGAGATCTCCGAGCTGCGTGAGCAGCGTGAGGCCCTGTCCGAGAAGTTCCGTACCAGCTCGCTCAAGTTCGTCTTCCGGCTCTCCAAGCCCTCCGACGAGGTCCACAAGGAGTCCGAGAAGCTGACGAAGCTGAAGTTCCCCAACGTCAAGGACACCGACAAGGACGAGGAGGCGGCGACCTACCGGGGCAAGTGCCTCATGCTCGCCACCATCCACGGCATCTACAACCACGCCGGTGCCCAGTTCGGCGGTGACCTGACGGTGGAGAAGCTGGACAAGCTCTACGCCCGGCTTGTCCCCAGCGAGCGGCAGAAGCTGGAGACCAACATGGTGCTGGCCATCTCCGGCGGCAACGTGATGCAGCGGGCGGCCGATGCCGGGTTTCCTGGCTGAGGTCCTGTCCAAGCCGCACAACCGCAACTTCCTCACGGCGGTGAAGACGGCGCGCGAGTGGAAGGTCCCCCCGCGTACCATGATCCACGGCACACAGCCGGGAGAGTGGACGCGGGAGGACGTCCTGCTGGCCAACGCACTCACGGTCCTGGAGAATGAGACCTGCAAGGAGTGCGGTATCCCGGCCTGGTGGGGCTACAGTACGGACAACCGGATTCTCTTCAAGACCGAGACGTCGCACTGCTACGGCTGCGAAGAGCTGGAGAAGGCCAGAGACAAGGCCAGCAAGGACAAGTCGAACAAGGGCTTCGGGGATACGATCTACCCTGTGCCCTACATGTTCGGGGGCAAGGAACCTCTGCCGTCAAGGCGAGAGTCGTACGAGAGCCGGAGGCAGTAGATGGCAGCGGGCTACGAAGCCAAGGCACGTATCACCGTCGATACCAGCCAGCTTCTCCGTGCTTCGCGCGAAGCGGCTCGCAGCATCGGCACTCTGACGGCGGCCACACGCGAGGCCACCGCTGCCCTGAACAGCATGGAGCGTTCGGGCCGCACCGCTGCACAGGCGATGCGGCCCTTCGCCTCCGTGATGCAGACGCTGGCGGCCGACAGTCGGCAGGCTGACACGGCGAACCAGCAGCTCTCCCGAGGGCTGCGCGAGAACGCCACCGCCTTCACCACGGCTTCCGAGTCGGCACAGAGGTACCAGCAGAACCAGACCATGACGGCGGCCGGTGCCCGCCGCCTGGCCCGTGAGATCGTGGACACCGACGAGCGCCTGTCCCAGGTGCGTCGGGCCATGGACATGGGGGTCAACTCCGCAGGCGAGTTGGACACCGCGTACACCACTCTGCGGCAGGAACTCCAGCGCCTGCGCCAGACCTATGACAGCCTCGGTACCGGGCAGCAGCAGGCCGTCCGGTCCCAGATGAACCTCATCACCGCACAGCGAGACGCCAGCCAGGCCGCCCGCGATGCCGATGCGGCTGCGCGCGAGATGAACAAGCAGCGCATGGAGCAGGTGCGCATCGCTGTGCGTGCTGCGGAGCAGGAGGCCAAGGCCGCTGCCGCCGCAGACCGTGCTGCGCAGAAGCAGCGCGAGCTCGCAGCTTCCGCCCGGCAGGCCGCACAAGGGCAGCAGAGGCTCGCGCAGACCGGTGGGGCAGTGGCGGCCGGGCTCGACCAGAGCACGCGCGCTGTGGGCGGTCTGGACAGTTCCCTGTGGGCGCTGCGCTCTTCGGTCGGTGAAGTCGAAGGGATGCTCTACAGCCTCCAGAACACGTCGATCCGTGTTTCGCGGGCAATGTGGGAGAACTTCTCCACGCAGGAAATGGCCATCGCCCAGATTGCCCGTGTATCACAGGCGACGGTCTCCGAACTCGACACCATCGTCGGTGCCGTGCGGAATATGAGTCGTGAGATCCCCATTGCCTTCGAAGAACTCGCGGAGATCACCAAGCTCGGCTCTCAGGTCGGAGTGGCCAACGAATACCTGATCGAGTTCACCGAGACGGTGGCTCTGTTCGCGGCGACTTCTGAAGTCACTGCGGATGAGACGTCCACGCTGCTTGCTCGCATCACGCAGATGGCTGATGTTCCGCAGGATGAGGTTATGAACCTCGGCTCTGCCATCGCCTTCTTGGGATCGAACTCCGCAGCCACCGATAAGGAGATCCTGAACACGGTCGAGTCGATTGCGACCGTTGGTAACCAGGCCGGACTCAGCGAGACAGCCATTGTGGGTCTGGGTGGTGCAATGGCCTCTCTGCGTATTCGTCCTGAGCTTGCTCGTGGTGCTATGCAGCGAGTCTTCAACCACCTGGAAGTCAGCGCCCGTGGTGCTGGCGACTCCATGCAGATCTTGACCGACATCACTGGCCAGAGTCAGGATGCGCTACTCGATCTTCTGGACAGCGGCGACAACGCCGACCAGTTCTTCTGGACGATCATCTCCAGTTTGAACGAGATGTACAAGGAGGGGACCAACCTCGTCCCTGTGCTTCGTGAGATGGGGATCATCAACACCCGAGACGTTGACATGCTGGCACGACTCGCGGCCAACTGGGATGTGGTCAAGGATTCGGTAACGAACGCCAGCACTGCGTACGAAGATGCTACGTACTTGTACAGTGAGTCGGATCGTATTTTCAACACGCTGACCGCGCGTGTGCAGCTGATGTCGAACGCCTGGAACGAGTTCCTGTTCAATGCGGTCCAAGCCATCGCTCCCTTCATCACCAGGCTGGTCGAGGGTACTACCTCGATGATCCAGTTCTTGGACTCGATCGACGCCGCTCCGGTGTTGGGCTGGAGCATCGTGGCTCTGGCGGCTGCTGCCGCATTGGGAACCTTGGGTATCGCAGGCACGACGGTGGTTCGTGGTCTTCTGGCACTGCGTACCGCACAGATGGCCGTTACTGGGGTCTTCAGTACTGGAACCGCAGCCACGGCAGCCAATACGGCCTCGCTGCTGGCGAACACGCGCAGCGTGGGGGCGAACACGGCTTCGCGCCTGGCTGCTGTGACGTCGATGAACTCGTTCACGATTGCATCCAACGCGGCCACTGCGGGTATGACGAGGTTCACGGCTGCTGCGTCGGCTGCTGGTGCCGCTGTGCGAACGCTCGGTTCAGTGCTGGGCTCACTAGCAGGGTTCGGTGCGCTTCTTGCCGGTGTTTCCGCTCTGGTGCTGGCCTACCAGGACTTTGCTCGCGCTGCTGACAGCTCCAGTGAGTCTGTAGTCAGAGCCAACAGGCAGTACCTTGAAGCCGCTGGAGGTAGTAAGGCCCTTCAAGATGCGCTCGCTGCTGATACGGCTGCCTACCGAGAGGCGCGGGACGCGGCGTTCGAGCAGATCGACGCCCTGGACAACACCACCAATGCTTACTCCCAGTCGGCTCAGGCCATCCTGGAGCACTCACGCTTCCGTGTACTCAGCAACCGGGAGGGTATCGAGTCCGATCGTGAAGCACAGCAGTCCGCTGAAGACCTCGCCAGGGCACAGGAAGGCATCGCTGGAGTCCTTCGGGAGTCGGGTGACAGTGCTCGGGGTCAGGCTGATGCCATGGCGGAGTTGGAGCGAGCCACCAGCGGTGCGGCTGACGCTCCCGTGGGGCTGTTCGACGCTCAGGAACGTCTCCGTGAGGCGACCGTAGACACTACGGAGGCGGTGCAGGACAACATCGTCGCTGTTGGTCTGGCCGCTCGTGCGTATGGTGCCGCTGTACTCGACGCAGCGCTCATGGAGACTGCCGCGTACAACAACGCGGAAGCACTGGAGGCCATGAAGGACGCCGGTGTGGACCTGGGGGCGGCGCTCACACTGGAGATGGCCAACGCTGGAGATGGCGTTGCTCTGTTGGACGCACAAGTCCAGCTCATGTACGACAACATGACCACGGGACAAAAGACGTTGGACCACATGGCCAACGCGCTCCGTGTGGTCACCTTCGGTACCGTGGATCTGCGCTCTGAGCAGGCTTTGGCTCTGGACGCTACACACGACATGAGTGGGGCACTCGAAGCGGTATCGGCTTCGATGCTCGGTGCAGTGACCGCCCAGGACCTTATGGTCGGTGAGACTCTGCGTCTGAAGGACGGTACTGAAGCTACTGCGTTGGAACTCTCGGAGATGGATCTCCAGGCGGAGATCATGTCCGACACCATCACGGGGCTGGGCATTAGCGTGAACACCCTCGCTGAGGGCTTCGCTTCCTTCATCGACCCCTTGACCGCTTGGGGTGATGCGCTAGCCGTGGCCAATGATGGGCTCGAAGACCAATTCGCCAGCTTGCTGGAGGTAGAGGGCGGCTTCAGCCTCTATCTGGATCAGTTGCAGATCGCCAGTGAAGCTCAAATGGAGTGGGCTCAGAACCTCCTTCAGCTCTCTGCTGACGGCGTTCCAGCGGATGTCGTGGCCGGACTTACCGAGATGGGTTCCGAGGGCGCTGAGATCGTTCAGGGACTCGTTAACGCTACAGACGAGGAAGTGGCCCGCTTCGTCGATCTGTGGCGACAGGGTGGAGGTCAGGTACTCGATGACTTCAGCCTTGTATTCGCCGACTTCATGGTGCAGGCCGCGCAGGCTGGCGATCAGGGCGGTGTGGACTTCGCCAACAACCTGCTCGCTCAGGTGGGTGAGGGTGAAATCTCCATGGGTGAGGCTGTCGACCGCATGACCGATTACGCGGAGACGGAGTTCGACAACTCCGACCCCACGCTGGAGTTCTATGGTGACGCCACTGAGGCTCTGGAAGAGATGAACAGCCTCCTCTCTGACATCGAAACGTTGATGCGAGAGGCCAACGAGGCTGCGGTTGTCGAACCTACTACCAGCACCGGAGGGTTCTGGGAATCCATTACCGGTTGGTGGGACTCGGTCAAGGGTTGGTGGAACCGTAACGTCCGCTTGACGGTCAGCCCGACCGTGTCTACGGGGGCTGGCGGACAGTACGGATCTCAGGGCCATAAGGACGGTGGTTGGGTCTCCGGACCTGGCGGCACACGCCAGGACAAGATTCCTGCGCTGCTCTCGGACCGGGAGTTCGTCGTCAACGCCCGGTCGGCTCGGGAGTTCGGACCGCTGCTGGAGTGGATCAACCGCCAGAACAGTTCGGGTGGGGCGCAGGTCCTCACGCCGAACTTCGTTCCGGACGACATCTTCCGCATCCCCCGACGTCCGCTCAGCGCCATGCGCGATTCGGCCCCGGCGGGTGTGCGCCGTAGTCTGTCCTCGGTGCGCCGACCGGATGCCAGCGGCTGGAAGATCCAGATCAACAACCAGTACCCGCAGGCTGAGCCCACTTCGGTCACGGTCAACCGCGCGCTGGCCTACGCTGCCGCCCTGGACGGAGTGGACTGATGCTCGAATACACGATCGAAGGCTTCAACCTGCACCAACCCGAGCTGGGGTTCCAGCTTCTGGAGGGGAGCAGCTACGCTGCGGAGATCGCTCCTCGCAGGGTGAACCTGGAGGTGCCGGGTGTGCACGGGGAGATCCCGCAGTGGAACGACCCGCTCTCCAGCACCAACATGACCTTCAATGTGCGCATCCGTGACCAGAATCCGCTGGGGCTGCGGCAGAAGTGGCAGTACCTCCGGTCGCTCATGCGCACAGGTGGCAACAACCCCGTGACTGTGCGCCGTTTGGAGGAAGACCAGGTCACTTCGACGCAGATGCAGTTGCTTTCGATGAGCGAGCCGGACTTCTACTGCGCTGCTGGAATGATCACCACCACGATCATGCTGCACAACCCCTCGGGAAGGTGGCAGAGTATCAACGCCAGTGAGCAGCAGCTCGCCATCCCCGGTACTGACCAGGTGGTAACGGTGGCTGCTGCGTCATCCGGCCCCATCACAGATGCCCTGGTGCGTGTGCGTGGTCCTGTGTCTAATGTTGTCGTGCGGGACAACACCAACGACACGGGGTTCCAGTGGCAGCTCAGTCCGGTGATCAGCGCCAGTCAGTACCTTCTGGTGGACTGCGCGACCTACACGGCATGGCGCAACACGACCGACGACTGGGAACAGCGCGGCTCGGACGTCAGTTCGGGACTGCGCACGATCGGCAACGGTATGCTGTCTCTGGTGTCCGTTCCTTCGTTCGTCGTGGGCAACAACTCGAACTCCGTGACGGTGTCAGCAGCGGGCACGTCGAGCAATACTGAGCTGACCATCCTGGCTCGGCAGACGCACATCTAGGAGGAACGCATGGCTTTCCAGAACACGCTCTTCAACGTGGCGCTGGACGCGATGGCGGGGACCATCACGTCGATCTCGCTGCACGAGGCGGACCCCGGCAGTACGGGTGCCAGCGAGGTGAGCGGGGGTACCTACGCTCGCCAGACTCCGAGCTGGGGCGCGGCCACGGCGGGCTCGGTGGGCATCGACACCCCGGCCGAGTTCGACATCCCCGGCGGCAGCACCGTGGCCTACGTCGGCCTGTGGAGCGCTGGCCCGCAGTGGGAGGGCTCGATCATCCTGGACAACTCCGAGGTCTACGCAGGTGACGGTACCTTCACCCTGACTCAGCTCTCCATCACCGCGTCCAACGCTTAGTCCAAGGAGGCTGCCGTGGCGATCACGGTCCAGAACAGCCTCTCCGGGCCTGATGGCACGCAGCCGACGACGGGCACCATCGCCGCTTCGGGCACGCCAGCCACTGCCTTGAGCAACCCGGGGTCGCTGCTTTACGACGACACCTATCCCATCAATGGCCTGACGAACATCAACTTCAGGGCGCACTACGCCCGGGACGACACGGGCCGTATCAGCTATGCGCTCCCCAGCGGTGCGTGGGCTGTGCGCTTCTACGTGCGCCCGCTCCCGCTGACCAGCCCGTTCGACATCAACGAGTACCGCCACCTCTTCACGCTGGGCACTGCCAGCACCGACGAGGTGACCTTGGTGATGCGCGAATCCTCGGGCCGCAACGTGGTGACGAGGTACCAGCTCCCCGACCTGTCGACTCCAGCGGTGCAGGGTAGTGAGTCCGGCAATGCCGTGACGTTCAACCAGCTCCTGCGGTACGAGATCATCTACGATGGCTCGGGCAGCATCACGAGCCGGGTGTTCGCTGGCAACACCACCACGAGATTCCGGCAGAACACCTGGGCTCACACTCTCACCAACACGAACCGCTTCACGCTGTCCGGGTACCGCTGGTACAAGTACACGACCCTGCGCCTGGGGGACAACGACGCCAACACCGGTGGGCTGGTCACGCCCTACCAGGAGAAGCTGCTCATCTGGGACCCCGGAATCCTGCCGAACTTCGGGGCGGATGGTGACTACGGCGGTGAGACCCAGGATGCGACCGTTGCCTTCCAGCAGGCATACGATCTGCTGGTGGACGGCGAGGCCGGTCCCGAGGTGCAGAGTGCGCTGGACCTGGTAGTCGCACGTAAGAGCAACCCGAACTTCTACCCCATCCCGATCCGCATCGGCGGCCTGGCCGTCTCGGACCAGGGAACGTACATCGGACCTGCAACGGCAGTCACCGGACAGGGTTCGGCTGCTCTGGAGTTCAGCGGTGGCGTGGACGCGGCCAAGAGCAGTGCCGTGCTGCTCAACGCCCCTGTCGTCTTCGACGCACAGACGGCGGTCCTGCTCGACCGCAGCGGTTCCGGCACGGGAGCTGTGGTCTTCGAGGGGCAGGAAGAGCACAGCCAGGGAATCGGAGGAAGTGCCGAGGGCTCGGTCGTCTTCGGCGGCCAGGCTTCCGGCACGAGGGCTGTCTCCGCCGTGGCTGAAGGGGGTGTGCTCTTCGGGGCACACGCCCATGGAGAGGACACGACCGGCGGTGTGGCGGTCGGGGAGTTCACGGTGTCCGGGGCAGTCGCCGGAACGAGCACCCGGAACGACGCTGTGTCGGGCGCTGTGGCCGTTGCAGGGTCGGCAGCGGGTGTTCGGTCCATGGACGTCTCTGCGGACGGCTCCGTGGCTTTCAGCGGTCTTCTTCAGTGGCAGCGCAGCAGCGAGGACACCGGCTCCGGCGCGTTCGTTGTCGGCACGGAGGTGTCAGGGCACAAGCGCAGCGACGATGCGGCCTCGGCAGGGGTCGTCTTCAGCGCTGCGGCGTCGGGTGTGCAGGGAACTGCACACCAGGTGACCGCAACAGCGGCCTTCGATGGTGGCGGCGAGGGTGTGGCCGCGCGCACGGGCGCAGGCGAGGGTGTTGTGGCCTTCTCGGGCGGTGGTCTGGGGGCCAAGGACACCTCGGACAGCGGTTCGGCGGGCATCGTGTTCGGTGGCAGTGCCTCCGGCACCTCGGAGAGCATCCTTCCGGGCATCGTTCGCACCGGACTGCGCTACCGGCTGATCGCCTACGCTCCCAACGGCTCTCGGCTGGGCCAGCTCCCCATGCCACTGAGCTGGAACGCTGGCATCCCGCTCAACGACCTGCCTTCGTTGGCTCTGGAGTACCCCAAGCACGTTCCGGGGGCCACATACCTGGCCAACCCGTGCGAGGTGGCGTTGGAGCTGGCCCCGCAGGACGACCCGAACTACGTCGAGCCTCCGAACTGCCGCTTCCTGGCCATCCGGGAGCAGGACGACCCCACTGACCGGCTCGGGATCGTTCGCTACTCGATGCCGCACTACGGCTGGCAGCTCCGCAAGATCCGGAACATGAACACCTCCCAGTTCGATGAGGAGGGGAAGCGTTCTTTCGCTGCGGCCACGCCCGGTCGCATCCTGAGCACGTTCATTGAGGAGGCCAAGGCCCGAGGCAACGTTCCGGGCCTCACCTACGACTTCACCAACACGCACGACTCGGCCGGGCAGCCGTGGAACATCACGCTGACGCTCAGCTTCGACGCTGGCCAGGACCTGTGGTCCATCGTGGACGCCCTGTGCAGTCAGGGGGTCTTCGACTGGCGGTTCGACCGCCGTACGTTCCAGGTCTACAACGTGGACACCACGCTTCACGCCGATCGCACCAGCTCGGTGACCCTGCACGCGCAGAGGGACCTGCTCGACGCCCCGAATGACTCGTCCTACGAGGCTCTGGCCGGGCGCATCTTCATCATGGGCGACGGGACTCGGGTCTCGGTTACCAACAACACCTCCCTCCAACCCTGGGGCACGTGGGAGGAGGCCATGAACCAGAGCGGTGTGTCCGACTCGGGCACGCTCATCGCTCTGGCGCAGGCCAGACTGTCGCAGACGACGGGGCGGCGTGTGCAGATGACACGCGAGATCGCCTTCCCGACCACGTTGTACCTGCCGCTCATCAACTACTTTCCGGGCGACTTCATCACGGCCCCGGCCAAGGACGGCACCAACGACGATCTGCGTGTGCGCCAGATCACCCTGACCTCGGACAAGAGTCAGGGCGTCACGGGCAACCTGGTGCTCAACGACCGCTTCATCGAGCGGGACCTACGGCGTCAGCGCACGCTCGACTCGCTGACCACCAGCACCGGCCAGCCCGGCGGTGGTGGCGGCGCTCCCAGCGAGGACACCCGCCTGCCTGCTGCGCCTGCGGGACTGGTCCTCAACTCCGAGACGTACATCGACAACCGAGGCGAGGCTGTCGGCCAGATCAGTGCGGGCTGGCTGCCGGTGACCACGGCCACAGACGGCACACCGATGGATATTCGGCGCTACGAGGTGTGGGTGCGTCATGCGGTGGCCACTGCCCCGTGGCAGCTCGTGACGGTGGTGGACTCTCCGGACACGCAGGCGTTCCTGTCTCCGTTCGACGTCGAAGAGCTGTACCAGGTGCGTGTGCGCGCTGTTGGGCGCAACGAACGCCGTGGCCCCTTCACGCCTACGCAGACGATCCTGGTTGACCCGGACCAGGAACCGCCGCCGCCGCCGACCACCCCTGTGCTCTCGACGCGCCTCGGCGTGATCCAGGCGTACTGGGACGGGCTGGCGGCCGGAAGCCTGCCGATGCCGCTGGACTTCGACCACATCCAGGTGTGGATGAGCGCCGACCCGGTCGAGGACTTCGAGCGGATCGACACGTTGTACCGGGAGGGCTCGGCCGTGGTGCCGAACCAGCCCTACAACGAGCTGCGCTACTTCTACTTCGTGGCCGTGGACCGTTCGGGCAACGAGTCCGAGCCCTCGGGTGTGCAGTCGATCGCCACCGATCAGCTCGTGCCCACGGATGTCACGCCCGGTTCCATCGGCTACGAGCTGCTGGAGGAGGGTGCGGTCCGTGACGACATCCTGGCCGACGATGCGGTGCGCAACCGGCACGTGGCGGCCGGGCAGATCACGGGTGACAAGGTCAGGGCCTACTCTCTGACGGCTGACCGCATCGCTGTCGGCAACACGAAGAACCTGATCACCGACCCGAACATGCAGGACGCCGATCTCAGCGCCCTGCGTGAGTCCCTGTCCAGTGCACACTCCGGAGGTAGCTGGGGATCGCACTCGACGCCGACCGGTGAGAACGGGATCAGCCTGTTCTACGACGCCGATGGCACCCACCGCTTCTTCTATGTGCAGAGCGTGGAAGCGGCCTCACTGAACGACCTCAACGCGGGCATCCAGATAGACCAGGACCTGGGCCGGGTCATCTTCCGTGCCCAGCTCATCTCTTCTGGCCAGCCTGCGGGTAGTACGGTGCAGGTGGCGGGGTACGCGCGCTTCCTGGACGTCAACGGCAACCTGCTGGAACAGCCTGCGACGACCGCAACCGTCCAGTTCACCTCCAGCGGGATCGGTGAGCTGATCTCGTCCAACGGTGCGGCCATCCCGGAAGGCTCGTTCTCCGTCATCGTCTACTTCCGTGTCATCCTGAGCGGAATGGACGGCAGTGGTGGCTTGCTCAGCATCACCAAGCCCTTCGCGGCTACCACCAACGGCCAGGTCCTGATCGAGGACGGCGCGATCAGCGCCAACAAGATCCAGGCCAACGCGATCACCACGGACAAGATCGACGCTGGGGCGATCGTCGCACAGCACATCCAGGCCAACGCGATCCAGACCACGCAGCTCGCAGCCGACGCGATCACGGCCAAGCACACCATCACCGGTGCCACGATCCAGACCACAGCCACGACCAACCGTGGCGTGAAGATGACCAGCGCCGGACTGCGTGCATACGATCAGAACGGCAACGAGACCTTCAGCGTCTCGTCGGCCACGGGCAACGTGGTGACCACGGGCACCTACCGCTCAGGCTTGAGCGGGCAGAACCGCATCGTCATCTCGGACACGGCTACCTGGGCCTCCAACCCTGGTCTGACCATGTACTCCGGTGCCTCTGGTGCCCGCGACTCCTCGCTGTTCATGAGCATCCCCGGCGACGGGTCCGGCTTCGGGTCCTACAGCGTGGTGCTCTCGGGTTCCGAGGTCACGCGCAACAGCTCCGGGCGTACGGACCTGGTGCTGAACCACGGAAACGGCGGTGGTGGCTATCTTCGCTACCAGTTCGGCAGCTACGGCAACATCGGTGTGCAGTTCGAGACCTGGAACCTGTTCCTTCGGGGGCGCCTGACCGGTGGCCAGGGCTCTCACGACTTTGTGATTTGGGGGCAGAGCAGTACTACTGGCTCTGGGACCACGAACTGGGAGTTCCCGTACGGCTCGAACGCCCCCAACGGGGATCGCCTCGCGATTGCGACCGGCTACGGAAACGGAACTCTAGGGCGACAGGTCCAGGTCACTGTCACTGTGCAGAACACCGGCAACTTCTTCGCTAGCAGCACGAGTGACGGCACACACCGCGTCCAGTACGTATCCTTCTGGGTAGACCGGAACATCTAAGGAGGGGGGATGATGTCCCGCTACACACGGGTGGAGTTCGTAGAGCGGCGTGTGCAGGGCAGGAACGTACTCGACCGGATCATCATGCGCAACGATGAAGGGAGTGCGTTCACCGAAGACGGGCAGCCCCTGCACTGGGTTCGCGAGATCCCTGTGCAGGCACTGGGGAATCGTACCGAGGTGTTCGGGCTGACCGACAACGCACAGGCGCTGGAATACATCGGACGTGGCCTGCAAGACCCCGAGGCCGATGACTTCGCTGCGGTGACCGTGTACCCCGCCTACACGGACTTCGTCCAGGCCGAGTGCAGGGCGGTACTCAACGGAGCGCAGCCACTTCCGCGAGGGCCGCAGCAGAGGATGCAGCCCAGAACGCTGATGGCCGCCGACAACGCGGTTCCTGCGCTGCCGACTGAGAACTTGGACAAGGCCCGAGCCTTCGCCAAGGAGCGTGTGCGCCTGTCCACGTCAGAACGTGGGCGCATGATGCTGTCGTCGTTCTCTACGACCGTATCCAGCCCTGCCGCAGCCGCCCTGAACTGCACTGAGGATGTTCTTCAGCAGATCTTGCTGGCAACTGACAAGGCAGCGGACATCATCGAGGCATTTCGTCTGGACACTGTGTTCAATGCTGCACCGTTCTTCCAACAGGCGTTGGTTAATGGTCCGACCACAAGTTAGGGTGGGTTCGTACCAATACGCAGGGGGACGTCATGTATCAGAACACCCAGCCGGGCGCGCAAATTGACGCGATGCTGGTGATCGAGCAGTTGCGCGCTCAACTCTCACAGGTCCAGTACGATCTCGCCATCGCGCAGGCCCGTCTGGCTCAGTACCGGACACGGGAGATCCATGACCACGCAGAACCCGTCAGCAGCGATGATCGAAGCTAAACACCTGGCGGATCGGCTCGCCAGTCTGCACAAGGACCTTGCAGAGATGCGCAAGGAAGTGCGGGAGAGCCTGAACCAGCGGGTGACGCACGCTGAGATCGGGGCTTTCACTCAGCTCATGGATCTGAGAATTGCTAGCGTCGAGCGGCTTGTCGCTGAGCTGGAGAAAGACTTCAAGGAGGCGACTGCCCGCACCGAGGCGGACTACAAGGAACGTACGGCGCGCATCGAGAAGGCGCACAACGAAGACATCGACGGGCGCAAGAAGTTGATCTACCTGCTGGTCGCAGCCGTTCTGGCTGCGGTCGGCACCATCATCGTCCAGGCCATCACGGGGTGAGTATGGAGAGCGAGCAGGAACCGGAGGTCGTGGAGAGCACGGCCACCGAAGAAGAGGACTGGCTGCCCGAGGCTTCCAAGCAGGCCGTGCGGAGGCAGCCGGACTATCAGCGCGTTGACACCGTGTGCGACGCCTGCCAGTAAGGGGATGACATGGCTCTTCCGGAGAACTTCGTCAGCCGGAGTGACCTCGGCTGGGGGAACACGGCAGCCTCTTATGCCAACATCAGCCAGGGGCTGGTGATTCACTACGACAGCGGCAACCTCGGCCTGGCCAACAAGCCGCACAGTGCGTGTGTGCAGTACTGGCACAACACGCGCGCCTTCCACCGAGGACCGCAGCGGGGCTGGGTCGACATCGGCTACAGCTTCTTCAGTTGTCCTCACGACTACATCCTCGAAGGCCGGGGCTTGAACCGGCAGCAGGCTGCGCAGCCGGGCGGCAACGCCACGCACTACAGCGTGACGCTGGCCACCGGACCGGCGGAGGAGATCCCGGACGCACAGATCAACTCGGTGCGTCGGCTGCGCAAGTGGCTGATCGAGGACCACGACAACCACCCGCGTGTGCTCGGGCACAGGGACTTCATCTCGACGTCCTGCCCCGGCGACAAGGCATATGCGCTGGTGACCAATGGAACGTTCGCACAGCCCCCTGGGGCCATCACGGAAGGAGCCGACTTGCTCGGACTCAAGGAAGGCGACGGCATCCCCAACCCCTCCGAGGGGGTGAAGGCAGTCCAGCGTCTGATCGTGGCCGCCGGGTTCGGTGAGCACCTGGAGCCCTACGGGGTCGACGGACAGTGGGGAGCAGGTACCTCTGCTGGCCTGCTCGCGGCCCGGCACTACGTGGGGTCGGGCGTCTCCTCGATCAACCGCATGACCGGTGAGTCCTACGCCCAGCTCATCCGGGCGTGTGCTCGCCGGGAGGCCGAGCGCGCCGTCAAGAACCTGGACATCCCGTCCGGCGGCGGCGAGGGCGGCCTGCCCACGCAGTTCGACGCGACGATCAAGGTGAAATAGATGACGAACCCGGTTCCCGAGCCCCGAGACGGGGACAACACGTACGGTGAGACCGTGGCTCAGAAGGACGCTGCGAACCGAGGATGGCGGACCCTTGGTCAGGCCATCGTATCCTCGGTTCTGGCCTTCCTGGGCGCGCTGGGGGCCGATCTGGCGGTCCCTGGGTTCCAGCTCAACTGGGAGCTGGCGGCAGTTGGCGGTGCCATCGCCATCCTGACTCCGGTGCTGGCCTGGCTCCAGCGCCGGGTCGGCAAGTAACCGAACAACGGAAGCCCCCTGCGTGTGCAGGGGGCTTCTTCGTGTTACAGACCGGTCAGCGCGTGTACCTGCGCCTGACGGCAGGCGGGGCACACGATCTCCTGGTTGCTCATCTTCGTGTTGCTGGGCACCTTCCACCCGTCAGCTCGGGCCAGCTTGCGCGCAGTGCCCACCTCCCTAGCGAAGGCGTTGTTCTCCGGCTGGTGGTAGGCACCGCAGTCCTTGTCGCACCAGAGCACGTACATGCGTTGAACCGGCATCAGAACCTCCTGGTCTCCTCGCCCGAGCAGGTCGGGCAGTGCTTCTGCGGGTTGTTCAGCAGGTCACCACCCCGACAGGTGCACACCTGTGTGCGCTCGGGCAGTGTCGGCTGGTCGTTCTCGTCGGTCATGATGTCTCCGCCCATGTCTTACCCCAGTTCGCGTCGGTCGCGAATGGCAGCTCGGGAAAGTAGCGTGCTGCCGTCTCGGTCAGCTTCCGTTCGAGCAGTTCCGCTCCGCCTTCTACCTCCTTGGCCGGTACGTCCAAGGTGATGGCGTCGTGAACCAGTGCCACCATGTGCCAGTCCCAGCCCTTGGACTCGATCTCGTCCACCGCCTCGCAGGCGGCGATGAGGTTGATGTCCGAGCTGTTCGACTGCGGCTTGAAGCTCAGCGCCGACCGCTCGACGTTGCCCGCGTTCTTGCGTGTGATGACTTCGTGCTGGAAGTGCCGCCCGAAGCGGGACACCAGCGGTGTGCCGTCGTGGACAGAGCGGATGATGCCCTCACGCCACGGCCCGACGCGGGCCGCGTTGGTGAAGAACATGTCGATGATGCGCTGCGCCTCTTCGAGGGAGGCCCCGATCGCACCCGCGATGGCCCGAGCACCCCGGCCGAAGTTGAGCCCGTAGATCACACCCTTGAGCTTGGCCCGCAACTCCTTCTTCGTGGCGTCGTTGACCGTGGTGAAGTCCACGTGCGGGAACACGCCGGGGAGCATCTGCGTGAAGATGTCCACGTCAGGGTTGTGGAACAGTTCCAGCAGGTAGGGGTCACCGGCCTCAGCCGCGATGACGCGCAGCTCAGCCTGGCTCATGTCCACCTGCACGTGCAGACGCTCGTGCGTGTACGGCACGAACATCCTGCGCAGGCGCTTCTCCCGAGGGATGTTCTGGATGTTCGGGTTCTCGCTGGACAGGCGGCCGGTCACCGTTCCGTGCAGCTTGAACGTGGTGAACAGGCGCGGTCGAGGTCCACCGAGCACAGGGTTCTGCTTCTCCAGCAGGCTCACCACGTAGGTGTTGAGCTGCTTGGTGATCCCGCGCCACTTGAGCAGGGTGGCCGCGAACTCGTCACCCCGCTCAGCCCTGGGCAGCATCGTCTTCTCGTCCGTCGAAGCCAGCTCAATGCCAGCCTGTGCGTACAGAGCCTTGATCTGCTGCCACGAGCCCGGGTTGAACTCGTACTCGACCTCCTTGGCCTCCTTCCAGGTGGTCCTGGTCTTCTCGCCGGTCTCCGGGTCCTTCACCGTCTTGGAACGCTGACGCATGACCTCGCGTGTGCGCGGCAGTACGCGGTGTGCCATCTCCACCAGAGTCTTGCGGAGCCTGATGGCGTCGATCTCCAGGACCTCGGCCAGCTCCTCCCTGGTGTACTCCGGATCGAAGCCGATGCCGTAAGGCTCCCGCTTCTGGAGCATCCGGGAGGCCCGCATCAGCACGTTCTCGAACACGTTGCGGACATCGCTGTCGGCAGCAACCAGCGGCTCGAACAGTTCCAGCAGCTCCCAGCCGTACTGCACGTCCAGGGCGTTATAGCGGTGCAGTTGCAGGGGGTCACGAGAGGCGAGGTTGGTCTTGTCCCCTCCCACGTCCCACGGCTCAGCACCGAGGTAGCGCACAGCCAGCGCTTCAAGGGCGTGCTCACCGGCGGCCGGTTGCAGGGCGTAGTGTGCGAGCTGCGTATCGAAGGCCAGCTCCAGAGAACGCTCGTTACCGCCCAGCCCGAAGCCCAGCGTCGGCAGGTCGAACTTGCCGTTGTGTGCGACGAGCTGGAAGTTCCGCAGTGCGGTGATCAGCTCGGGCCAGGGCTGACCGAGCTGGTCGCGCGGGATGACCAGCGTTCCCTGGAGCGGGTTGTGCAGACCGACGCACAGCAGCTCTCGCTGGCTGTGGTGTAGCTTCTTGATGTCGCCCTGCGTCTCGATGTCTACGTAGAGCCGCAGGTCATCCGTTGTTTCGAGCAGCGCGGACAACCATGACAACGTTTCCGTCCTGGTCGATGAGACCAGATGCTTGCCCGAGGGCAACGCAGCCCTCGTGCCCAACAGAGTCGAACGTGCAAGGCCAAGCGAGGCCCGCAAGCATGTGAGAGTATCCGCCCTCGTCGTGATCTGCGCGGATGAAAGCGTTGGGATCACTGGCACTGATGGCGGTATCGCCCCAGAGGACAGGGTATCCATCGACCCCATCCGGATAAGGCAGGTGGCCTTCCGGCCAGCTTCCGGGGTCAACGGCCCACACACCAGTGAGACTGGCGGCTTCGGCTCCTTCGTCCACACCTGCCTCACTGCGTGCCTCAACACGTCCTTCGCTGGCGGTGTCAGTGGTTCCGACGACCAGATCACGATCATCCTGCGTCATCCTCGCCTTCTTCAGCATGTTCGACACGTAACTGGTCGAGACGCCGAGCAGCCGAGCAATGACCACAGTGCTCATCCCACCCTCGTAGGCGAGCCTGATATGCTGGATGCCGTACGCCTCGTTCTCGTTCTTTTCGCGGAGGGCTTGGACCAGGTAGTCGAGGAGGGCGGGGTCGAAGGCCCCGCCCATCTTCGTCTGTCCGGTGTTCACTTTGATGCCGAGCCGGGTCAGCATGGAACGGTGCACACGCACGATCTTGGCGATGTGCGCCGCCGAGAAGATGCCGAACGTGGCCAGCCGCTCCATCGCTTCACGGCGCTCGTCCTTGTCGAAGACGTGCGCCCGCTTGTAGGCGTAGGAGGCGTAGCCCAGGTACGCCTCCCGCACCTCCGGGTCGATCTCGAAGCGGGCGACCGTGGAACCGCCGCCGTTGCGCACCTTGCGGATCGACACGAGAGCCATGCCTACCACCCCATCTTCCTGATGACCTTGGTCGAGCCCTGGTACTCGACCATGATGCGGTTGCCATACTCCAACGCTTCGATGATCTCACCGAACTCCCGGGGGCGGAAGCGGGATCGCACCTTGTTGTATGCCTTGGAGTACGAGACTACCTCACCGAAGGTCCCCAGCGCCTCTTCGACCTCCTCCTGGCGCTTCGCCCACTCGCTCTCGCGCACCTTGCCCGCGAGAAGCAGCAGGTTGGAGTACCAGTGCTCCGCGAAGGAGATGGCCTTCACGATGTGGCGCATCTCGACCTCGTCACGCTGCTCCACCATGGCCAGGATGCACGCCACCTTCAGCGTGCTCTTGGACAGGCGGTCGGTGGTCGGCTCGACCACCGATGCCAGGTCGTGACGCTCCGCCTCGGACCCGATGTCCCAGACGAAGTCGTTGAACCGCTGCCACGCCTTGGCCTCAACGCCGATGGGCACCTGGTTGCCTGGCTTCGTCATGTTCTCCCAGAACATCCGGGCCTGTGCGATCTCAGCCACCAGTTCCTCATGCTCGATGTCCACCACAGCAGTGAGCGAAGGCGCACCCGAGCCGGGCTGGATGAACCGCGCGGGCTCGTCCATCTGCTGCATGTAGACCGACTCGCGTGTGCGCTTAGGCGGCTCGGCGTACTCGAAGAGGAACCGGGCCAGGAAGCCCGAGCCGAAGTCGCGCAGCTCCAGCACCTCCGTAATGTCCTCGGTGATACCGGAGAGGAACATGTTGAAGGCGGTCCGTGCCGCCTTCGTCTTGCCCGTCGTCGCGCGCAGACGACCGCGCACACGCCCGTCGTACAGTTCGGTGAAGGTCTCCTTCAGCCCGGACATGTAGCCCTTGGCCCCGATCTCCCGGAACATGCCATGGACCTCGTCACGGTTGTACAACTTCGACCGGCCGGGATCGTCGGCCAGCTCGACCGTGAGCCCTTCTGCCGTGGCATCCGAACCGAGGTCGTACTGGTAGTAGTCGCTCTCCAGCGCCTCGATGGTGTCGAGCATGTAGCCCCTGGCCGTGGACTTCCGAGACCGCGTTGTACCGCCGAGGATCATGAACCAGAGGTTCAGCCCTCCCATCTTGAAGCGGGTAGCCGGGTACGCGAAGTCCGAGAACACCGTCGAGAGCACAGTCAGGATGCCCGCACGCTGGTACCCCTCGGCGGCGTCCGTCCGTGTGCGCGCCCAGGCGATGTAGCGGTCCACGATCGTGTTGTCCGGCACGGAGGGACGCTCGTGGGGACGGAGAAAGGTCAGCCCGTCCTTGCGCCGTAGCTTCTGCACAGAGGCTTGCTGGACCCCCTGTGTGGCGGCGGGCAGGACATCGGACATGTCCAGCTCCATCGCACGCAGGGTTTCCAGCTCGTTGAAGTCCAGCTCGCTCTTGGGCGGGGCGTTCACGGGGTCCGAGTACGCCTTCTGGACCTCCTTCCAGAAGTCCTCCTGCGGTCGGCCGTCCTGCTTGTACTTGTTGCACCCGGCGTTCCAGCCGAGGACGAGAGCCGCCTCGATCGGCACACCCTGGCGCGAGAGTTCGCTCAGGAAGTTCCACATGCGGGACGAGCGGTCGCCCTTCGTCCCCCCGTTGCGCCCTACCTTCCGGGTGAACAGGTCGTGCAGTCGCGTGCTGGAACCCAGGTACCGCATGGCCCGCTCCAGCGTGGGCAGTTCCTGCTGGATGGGCATCGGCAGCCTGGCGACCTCCGCACGGGAGGGCTCGACAGGCGGGTAGATCTCGTGGATGTTGGCCAAGGTCGTGAAGACCTTGGTGTGCAGGGTGCAGGTCACCTCCCACGGCGCGTCCAGGTTCGGCTTGTTGTTCATGGTGCCGGGGATGCGCAGCAACTGGCCGATGTCCCAGCCCGAGGTGTCGCAGCCCTCGGCCGCGTGGCCGTGCGCGATGCGCCGAGAAGCCCGTGCCAGTTTCTCGGGGTCGCGGCAGTCGTCGTCGCCCTCGATCCTCCAGTAGAGCTGGAACCGACCGGGGCTGGTCTCCACCGTCAGCGTCGGCTCCAGTTTGAACAGCTCGGGCCGTGCCGTGTCAGCGTCCGCGTAGACCACCCTGCCGATGGCCGCGTTCTCCGCCTTGCGGTTATCCGCCGTGTGGAACAAGGTCGGGACGAAGTACAGGTCCTTGTGCTTGTTGGCCACGACATAGGCGACGACGTCATCCCGCTGCTGCGGCCACTTGAAGAAGGCGTTCCTCGTTGGGCCGTTGTCCGGAGACGGGTCGAACTTCCCGTTGCCGGGGAAGCTCGCGATGCACAGGTAGCCGGTCAGTTCGTGGAACAGCAGGCCGAAGAAGCCACCGGCCTTGATCAACTTCCGTTCTGACATCCGTGTCCTCCCAAAGAAGCGGGGCCGCACACCACCATGATGGCGGTGCGCAGCCCCGGGGGTGTGCTCTTGAGACTAGCTGAACAGGCCGCCGTCACCGGACGCGAACTCGTCCAGGCCGTCCGAGTCGTTCGGGCCGCCATCGGTCACGGCGCGGAAGGCTTCGAACCGCTCGAAGAGGCGCGGGTTGCCCTCGTCGTCGGTGGTGTTGCCCTGCTCGTGCTTGGTGACCCTGGCCTCCAGCGTCTTGCCGTACAGCTTGTTCGGGCCGGGGACGCGGAAGTTGATCCGCTCGCCCTCCTTCGGCGGCTTCGGGATGTCGAAGCCCAGGGCCTTGAAGACCTTGAAGGCGGTGAAGAAGGCACCGCTCCAGAGCGGCGCGTAGATGGTGAACCGGCGGCCCGAGCCCCACTTCGCCTCCTCCTGCGGGAGGACCTTGAGGGTGATGTGGTAGACCGGCTTGCCCTCGTTCTTCTGGCTCTTGGAGGGCTTGACCTCGGCCTCGTAGATGGAGAACTTGACCCAGGTCCCGATCGGGATGAGGGGGAACTTGGTGGTCTTGAGGTCGTCGCCGGACAGGTCGAGAACGATGTCGTCCCCGTCGCCCCCGGCCGCGCCGCCGAGCAGGTTCTCCTCGTCGGTGGTCTTCATGAAGTCGTTGTTGCTCATTGTGATTCTTTCTGTTCGTTCTGTGTGTTTGGTTAGTTCTGTTACTGGTTGGTAGCTACGAGTAGATGGCCTTGTGGATCTCCGCCATCGTCGGGTTGGTCATCTCCTTCGGGAGCTTACGGAAGCGGTCACCCGCCACCACACCCGACGCTCCGGCGAACCGGATGACCGGCACGGACTGGCCGTCCTCGGTCTGCGTCATGCGAGTGTAGCCCACGACCGAGGGGACGCGCACGACCTCGTTCTTGGTCTTGTTGCCCTGCATCAGGGGCTCCATGACCACGTTGCCCAGGCCGTCCTGGCTCGTGTCCGCGTGTGCGGTGATGATGGTCGTGAACGGCGCAGCGTGGAAAGTCTCCAGGATCTTGCGCATCCTGGTCCACACCACCCCCCAATCAGCCAGCAGCATGGCGCGGTCACCCATGCTGTTGTTCGGCTTGGCTCCCGGCTGAGTCGTCGCCTGACGGCGAATGATCTCATCGGTGAGCTGCACCTGAAGGGCGTTGATCGGGTCCAGGATCACCGTCTTGTAACCGTGGTCCTGGTTGATCATGGCGTCGAGAACGGCGGACGACTGCTGCCACGTCTCCGTACGGTACACGTCCACGTTCGGGTAGGTGGTAGCCCCCACCTCCGCACTGCCCTCGAAGTCCACGATGGCAACGGGAGACATCTCCTCGACCACCGAGGCCGACATCGCCAACGTGGTCTTACCGGTCTTCCCACGTCCGTAGAACAGGAACGTCGGGGACTTGGCCAGATCCTTCGGGGACTGCA
>CALGOD010000458.1 GCA_937957845.1 uncultured Nocardiopsis sp. | reverse complement strand
GGCGGGTGGCGGAGGAGCGGCGTCGTACCGAAGGCGCCCGTCGACGACGGTGTCGACCGGTCCGGGGGCCGCCGCGGTGTGTACGGCGTCCGCGAAGCGGGCGGCGAAGCGGGGATGGCCGGCCCAGTGGACATGGAGGAAGGAGGCGTGCAGGGCCGCGGAGGCGAAGCCCTCCAGCACACCGTCGACGTTCCACGCCGGGCTGTCACCGGAGGTGCCGGGGACCAGGCGGGTGCGGTGGAACTCGTGCCCGGTGGCCCTCTCCCCGGCCCGGGTCAGCAACGTGTCCTGGGGCGAGACCATCTCGGGGTAGCGCAGGGTGAGCCGCTCCGTCATCCGGGCATGTGCCGGAACGGCCCCGACCATCGCCCTGCCGTCGAGCGACTCGGCGAGGTAGAGCAGCCCCGCACCTTCGGCGACGGTCGGCACCCCGTCCCGCACCGCACCGCGCAGCTCGGCCAGCAGACGCCGGTTGGCGGTGAGCCGGTCGGCGTGCACCTCGGGAAAGCCCCCGCCGAGGTAGACGCCCCGTGTGCCCGAGGGCAAGGCGGTGTCGTGGAGCGGGTCGAAACCGACGACCTCGCACCCGGCGGCGGTGAGCAGCTCCTCGGTCTCCGCGTAACGCAGACCGAAGGCCGGACCGTCCGCCACCGCGACCACCGGTCCGGACGCGGAAGGGACGGCCACCTCACGTGCCGGATCCCAGGGCCGCACGTCCAGGGCGGGTGCGCGGCGGGCCAGCGCGAGCAACGCGTCCACGTCCACCTGGTCGGCGACGTGTTCCCCGAGCCGTTCGACCGCCCGTGCCGCCTCCCGCCGTTCGGACGCCGGAACGAGCCCGAGATGACGGGAAGGGAGGGTGAGCCGCTCGTCACGTCGGACCACACCGAGGACGGGCAGACGTATCGACCGGACGATCTCGGCGACGTTGCGCGTCGAGCCGGCCTGGTTGAGGATCACCCCGACCACCTCCACGGCCGGGTCGTAGGCGGCCATGCCCGCCACCAGGGCGCCCACCGAACGGGACATCCCCGACACGTCCACGACCAGCACCACCGGAGTCCGGGTCAGGGCCGCCACGTGCGCGGACGAGGAGAAACCGTCGGTGCCGAGCCGACCGTCGTACAGCCCCATCACCCCCTCGACCACGGCGACGTCGGCTCCTCGAGCCCCGTGCAGGAGCAGCGGAGCGACCCGCTCCTCACCCACCAGATGTGGGTCGAGGTTACGGCCGGCACGTCCGGTGGCCAGGGCGTGGTAGCCCGGATCGATGTAGTCGGGGCCCACCTTGTGGCCGCTCACCACGTGCCCGGCGCCGCGGAGCGCGGCCATCAGCCCGGTCGCGATGGTGGTCTTGCCCTGCCCGGTCATGGGGGCGGCGACCATCAACCGGGGCAGGTGCGCCGGCCCCGCCCCGGCCGGGGAGGTCACCACTCGATTCCCCTTTGGCCCTTGCGGCCGGCGTCCATCGGGTGTTTGACCTTCGTCATCTCGGTGACGAGGTCGGCGGCCTCCAGCAGCTGCGGATCGGCGCGGCGGCCGGTGATCACCACGTGCTGGCGGCCAGGCCGGTCGCGCAGGGCGGACAGGACGTCGTCGACGTCGATCCAACCCCAGGCGATCGGGTAGGTGAACTCGTCCAGAATGAGCAGGTCGTGCGTCTGGTCGACCAGACGCCGCTTGACCTCCTCCCAGCCTTCCCTGGCGGCCGCCGCGTGGTCCTCGGTGTCGCTCTGCTTACGGATCCACGACCAGCCCGACCCCATCTTGTGCCACTCCACCGGACCGCCCTCACCGGTCTCCTCATGGAGACGTCCCAGGCGTTCCAACACGGTCTGCTCACCGATGCGCCACTTCGCCGACTTGACGAACTGGAACACCCCGATCCGCCACCCCTGGTTCCAGCCGCGCAGGGCGAGCCCGAACGCCGCGGTCGACTTGCCCTTGCCGTCACCGGTGTGGACGGCCAGCAACGGCTGGTTACGGCGCTGTCGTGTGGTGAGTCCGTCGTCGGGGACGACGAGCGGTTTGCCCTGAGGCATCAGGCGGCCCTTTCTCGTACGGCGCCGCTCAGCGCGTCCGCGCTGACCCCGCCCACGGGCAGGTGGTCGGCGCCCAGGCGGGTGGCGAGGGTGGCGGCCAGGCCCAGACGCAACGGACCGGACTCGCTGTCCACCACGACGGTGGTCACTCCCAGCCCGGCGACGTGGTCGGCGGCCCTCATCGCACGGTCGACGGCGCCACGCCCGCCGGTGGCCCGGCCGTCGGTGACCACGAGGAGGAGTGGACGCGACCTCGGATCCCGCAGACGCTCACGTCGAAGGACACGGGCCGCCTCCCACAGGCCCTCGGCCAGGGGTGTGCGTCCTCCCGCGGGCAGGTCGTCCAGACGCGCCGCGGCGATGTCCACGGAGCGGGTCGGCGGCAGCGCGAGTTCGGCGTGCCGTCCCCGGAAGGTGACCAGGCCGACCTTGTCACGGCGCCGGTAGGCGTCCAGGAGGAGGGAGAGGACCGCGGTCTTGACCTCGCTCATGCGCTTGCGCGCCGCCATGGAGCCGGAGGCGTCGACACAGAACAGGATCAGGTTGGTCTCCTGGCCCTCCCGGACCGCGACACGCAGGTCGCGGGGGCGCAATCGCAGTCGGCCGCCGCCTCGCGGGCGCAGCGCGGCGGCCCGCACGGTCTCCACCAAGTGCAGCGTGGTGTCGGGTCCCTGCCCGGGCGGGGCGGCGCCGATCCTGCGTCCCCGCGCGCCTACGGCCCGGCTGCGCCTGCCGTCGGCCCCCTCTCCGGCTCCCCGCACCGTGAACACGCGAGGCCGGTAGGGGACCTCGGCCTTGTCCGTGGAATCCCTCGCGGGGCCCGGCGCCGGGGCGCCGTTCGCGGAGTCGTCCGGAGCCTGGGAGGCAGGGGCCAGGGGCTGTTCCTCCTCCGATCCACCGGGCGGAGTCTCCCGCGTGGTGTCGGCGTCCGAAGGGGTCTCAGGGACGGAAGGGGGTTCGGTGGCCGAGGTGCCGTCAGGGTCCGCAGGGCCGTCGGGGTCGGAGGGCGCGTCGATCCCTCCCGGGCCCGGGGGAGGGTCGGGAGGGTCGGGAGGAAGCTCCTCCTCACCCAGGATCCGGTCCAGGAGCTCCTCGTCGAGCCCCGGAGCGTCGAAGGGATTGCGTCGGCGCCGGTGCGGCAGGGCGAGCATGGCGGCGCGTCGGATATCGGCGCGGGTGACCGAGACGCGCCCCTCCCAGGCCGCGTGCGCCACCGCCGTGCGCGCGGTGACGATGTCGGCCCGCAGACCGTCCACCTCGTAGGCCGCGCACACCTCGGCGATCTTCAACAGCGCGGCCTCCGACAACCGCACCCGCCCGAGCGCCTCCCGGGCCGCGAGGATACGCGCGGCGAGGGCCTTCTCGTCGTCGCGGTAGCGTGCGGCGAAGGCGGCGGAGTCGGAGTCGTGGGCCATGCGTCTGCGGACCACCTCGGCCCGCAGTGCCGGGTCCGACGGCGCGGCGACCTCCACGGTGAGCCCGAACCGGTCCAGGAGCTGAGGGCGGAGTTCGCCCTCCTCGGGGTTCATCGTGCCGATGAGCAGAAAGCGGGCCGCGTGCTCCATGGAGAACCCGTCACGCTCCACGGTCGCCCGGCCGGTCGCGGCGGCGTCCAGAAGGAGGTCGACCAGGTGGTCGTGGAGCAGGTTGACCTCGTCGACGTAGAGGATCCCGCGGTGGGCCCGGGCCAACAGGCCCGGTTCGTAGGCGACCCTGCCGTGCGTGAGTGCCTGTTCCAGGTGCAGGGAGCCCAGGACACGGTCCTCGGTGGCGCCGACGGGCAGCTCGACGAGCCGCACGGGGCGGCTCTCCACGACGGTGCCGGCCTCGAAGGGGCCGTCCGGCGACCGCTGCGACGGATCGGCCGGGTCCACGGAGAACCGGTCGCCCTGGTAGACGTCGACCGGGGGGAGGAGGGAGGCCAGGGCCCGGACGGCGGTGGACTTGGCAGTGCCCTTCTCCCCGCGTACCAGGACGCCGCCGATCTCTGGAGAGACGCTGGTGAGGACGAGGGACAGGCCCAGGTCGTCGAGTTCGTCGACACCGCAGCCGACGATCGCGGAGAAGGGATAGTGCGATGACCGCAATGGCATGTGAGGCTCCCGCTCGTTTCGCCATCCGTAAGGGGCGGGCGCGAGGCCGGTCTTCGGACTTGCCGGGTCCTCCTGACGGAGGCTCGGTTCACCGCAGCGGGCCTGTGCCGGAATCTCACCGGGCTTCCCAGATTCTCCCCGCCGACCGTCCCCACCGTTTCCGATGGCTGGGCCGTTGGGGCACCTCGTGCCTGTGCCCGACACGATAGCTTGG
>CALGOD010000457.1 GCA_937957845.1 uncultured Nocardiopsis sp. | reverse complement strand
GGTCACTGCCGCACAAGCGGCCGAGCATGAAGAGGCAGACATGCTACAAACTCTAGCAGAGGGACCCTGTGACTCCGGGCCTGTTTTCCTATTCGCGCGAGCTCTTAGGATGACGAAAGTATCTCGATGTCGAGATATGTGGAGGTGTCCCACCCCGGCACCTCGAACCCGTGACGACCCCCCCGGAGGTCAGAGGCCGTGTGCGCCTTGGAGATCACCGAGCTCAGACGTGTCTACCGGCGCAGAGGAGGTGAGGAGTCGGAGGCGCTGCGCGGCGTCAGCCTGGAGATCGGCAGGGGCGAGGTGCACGGCCTGCTCGGCCCCAACGGCGCGGGCAAGACCACGCTGTGCAAGATCATCTCGACCGTGCTGCTGCCCACCTCCGGAACCGTCAGGGTGCTCGGAAACGACGTGGTCACCGACAGCGCGCGGGTGAAGGAGTCCCTCGGCATCGTGTTCGGCGGGGACAAGGGCGCCTACGACCGGCTCACCGCCCGACAGAACCTCACCTTCTGGGCCGGGGCGTACGGACTCACGGGTACCCGGCGGCGCAGACGGGTGGACGGTCTCCTGGAACGCGTGGGGCTGAAGGACCGGGCGGAGGAGCGCGTGGGCTCCTTCTCCCGAGGGATGAAGCAGCGCCTGCACCTGGCGCGTGGCCTGGTCTGCGACCCGGGTGTGCTCATCCTGGACGAACCGACGGTCGGTATGGACCCGGTGGCCGCGCACGACTTCCGCGCGCTGGTCGGCGAATTGCGAGGCAACGGCATCACGATCCTCATGACCACCCACGACATGGCCGAGGCGGCGGCGCTCAGCGACCGGGTGTCCCTCATCGACCAGGGCCGGCTCGTGCTCACCGAGAGTCCGGACACCGTGGGCCGTCTGGTCTCCTCCTATGAGCGGGTGGACGCCGGGAACGTACCCGGCCCCTTGCGCGAACGGTTGGCCGCGCTACCCGGCGTGGTGTCGGTCCGGCGGGTGGAGGGGTCGGTGACCCGTGTGGAGACCGACGACCCGGACGCCACCCTCAGCGTGCTGCGGGAGTTGGTGGAGGCCGGGATCAGCGACGTGTCCCGCAGCAGCCCGGACCTGGAGGAGGTCTACCTGCACCTGGTCGGCCGGCGCGGGATGGTGGTGGACGGGTGAGGCCCCTCGTGCTCGGCTTCGGGTTGGGTCTGGCCTTCCAGACCCGAAGGATGGCCCGGAGCGTGGACAGCTACTTCGCACTGGTCGGAGCGCCCTTCTACACCGTGGTGTTCCTGTCGATGGTGCTCTATTCCGGACGCACGGACCTGGCCTCCTACACGGTGATCGCACCCACCCTGATGACCCTGTGGACGGCGGCGCTGATGTTCTCCGGTGAGATGATCAGCGAGGACCGGGAGAACGGGCGCCTGGAACCTCTCGTGGCCTCTCCCCTTTCCTTCCCGGCACTGGTCTTCGGTCGCCTGTGCGGGGCGATGCTGATCTCGGTTCCCGCGTTCGCCCTGGCCATCGGGGTCGCCGGGATCTTCTTCGACCACTGGGTCACCGTGCACCATCCGGTGGTGTTCGTGCTCGCGACGGTGACGACCGCCCTGTCCACCGCGGCCACGGCCACGGCCCTCTCGGCGCTGTTCATCGTCGCCCCCGGAGCGCGGATCGTGCAGAACACCCTGTCCATGCCGATGTTCCTGCTCAGCGGTGTGATGGTCCCGGTCGCACTCTTCCCCGGCTGGTTGGAGGGCCTGAGCCGCGTGCTCTACCTGTCCTGGGGTGCGGACCTGATGCGCGACGCGCTCGCGCCCGGCCCCGTGGAGTCGGTCGTGTTCCGGCTCGCCATGGTGGTCCTCCTGGGCGCGCTGGCGCTCGCCTTCGGAGCCGCCACCCTCGTCCGCTTCCTTCGGCGTGCCCGCGCGGAGGGCACCTTGTCCCGCGTCTGAGAGGAGGACCGTGATCTCACGCGCCGCCACCACGGTCCGCCAGGCCGCCGTCCTGGCCCGTGTCGACATGTCCGTCATCTACACGTGGAGGACCTGGCTCTTCGGGTGGCTGGTGCGCCTGCTGTGCCAGGTGTTCTTCTACAGCCTCATCGGCGTCCTCGTCGGTGATCCCGAGTACACCGTGTACGTGGTCCTCGGAGCCGCCGTGCTCATCAGTGTGGCGGAGACGATGATGGCCACCGCCTCCACCTGCTGGGACAGGCACCAGGGAACACTGGGTCTGCTGGCCGCGTCCCCGGTCGAACCCGGCCTGTTCTTCTTCGGACGCAGCCTCCAGTGGCCGGCCTCGGCCACCGTCACCACGTCGATCGCCCTGCTTGCCGTGCCGCCCTTCTTCGGAGTGACCTGGTCGCCGTGGCAGGTGCCGGTCCTGGTGGGCATCGCGGCGCTGAGCTCCCTGAGCGGTTACTGCATGGCGTTGGTGCTGGGCTCGGTCGCACTGGTGTTCTCCGGGGCGCGTAACGTCATCAGCACGATCGCGACCCTCTACATCACCGCCTTCTGTGGAGCGGTGGTGCCGCTGCACTACTGGCCCGCCCCGATCCGCTGGGTGGCCCAGGCGCTGCCCGCCACACACGGACTGGAAGCGGTACGCCTGGTGGAGGGCGGCGGCGACGCCGCCCAGGTCCTCACGGCCCTGGGGCTGATGGTGACGGCGGGACTGGCCTGGTTCACGGTGGCCTTCTTCGCCTTCCGTCTGGTGTTCGCCCGAGCCCGCGCGGGAAACCGCCTCCTGGACTGATCCGCCGACGAAAGGCCCCCATGACGATTCCGAACGCCCCCGCCGGACGCTCTTCCCCTCTCGCCTCCGTGGTGGTGCCCCGGTGGCCCGCCTACACGGCGGCCCTGTGGGCCCTCCTGTTCGCCCTCATCAGCCTCCACTGGGCGCTGGGCGGGGAGTGGCTGCTGGAGACCATCGGGGAGGCGGTCACCCAGCCGGCCCGCGACGGGGATCCGGCGATGGTGGCGGCCGTATGGGCGTCCGTCCTGGTCAAGTTCGCCGCCGTGGTGGCGGCGCTCGGTCTGGTCCAGGCATGGGGACGGGTCTTCCCCCGCTGGTTCCTCGTGGGCGGCGGATGGCTGGCGGCCGCACTGCTGTCGCTGTACGGCGGAGCCGGCCTCGTCCAGCAGCTCCTGATGGTGGCGGGGTTCGTCGGGGTCTCGGAGACCTTCGCGCCCGTCCTCCACTGGCACCTGTTCCTGTGGACCCCCTACTGGCTGGCGGGGGGCGTGCTGTTCGC
>CALGOD010000456.1 GCA_937957845.1 uncultured Nocardiopsis sp. | reverse complement strand
GTTCGTCAGTCGTCGTTCAACCAGAAGGGGACGTCGCGTTTCCGGTCCCTGGTGGCGGAACCGCTCTCACCCCAGAAGGGTGTGATGGGGGCGTTGTCCTTGCGCTTGCCAGAACCGGTCAGCCAGCCGCCGTCGCCATCCCCTCGGCCGCGACTTTCGCCGGAGGGAGCCGGACGGGCCTGACGCTGAGGAGCGGGGCGCTCGCGCCTTTCCCGAGGACTGCCCCAACGCGAGCCTCGGGCATTCGGGTTGCCCCGCGCCGGGGTGTCCTCACGTCCGCCGAAGATGCCGCGTCCCGTACTCGGATCGGGCCGCTCGGAACCGGCCGCTCGACTCGCACCCGCAGCGGGGGCGCCACCACCGAACACCGATCCACCGCCACCACTGCCGCCACCGTCGTCGCGCCGCTCAGAGCCACCACGGCTTCCCGAGCCGGTACCGAAAACAGAGGCCCAACCGCTGTCCCCCGTGCCCGTGTAGCCGCCGCTGGGGCG
Source organism: uncultured Nocardiopsis sp. (assembly GCA_937957845.1). Classification (GTDB taxonomy): domain Bacteria; phylum Actinomycetota; class Actinomycetes; order Streptosporangiales; family Streptosporangiaceae; genus Nocardiopsis. The sequence continues at coordinate 657 of CALGOD010000456.1, read as the reverse complement.
GGGTGGAATGGATCCCGTACCTCCTCGACCACCGGACAGGCTCGGCGCCTGGTCACCGCTACGGGTGGGTGCTCCGCCACTGCGAGAACCTCCGTCACCTGCGGGACCGCTCCTGGCGACGTTGAGCGGAGGTGCGGATTTCTCCCGCACCCTGCCGTAGCCGGCGGTGCCGCGCACACGGGCGCCTTCCTCGCGCACAGGACTGCCGTCCGGGGCCGCCTCCTCCCCGGAACCAGCGGTGTCGACTCCCGCCGTCGGCACTCCTCCACCACCTGCGGGAATGCCTGCCGCCACCCCGGCGATCTGCGGACCACGGCGCAGGCCCCAGGCCTGGGCCTTGAGGTTGGCGACCGGAGGCAGAACGGCCGCACTCTTGCTGAGCGCCTGGCTCTGGGCCGCGTCGCTGACGATGCGCGAGGTGAAGGTGTTGGCGTTGACGGAGGAGAAGAGGTAGACGAACGGCTTGCGGTAAACGAACAGGGCCACGGTGAAGAGAGCCAACAGGATCATCTGGAGTCCCCAACCGAGGCTGGTGGACATGACCATGCCGTAGCACATGACCAGGAGGGAGATCAGGAGTACGACGAAGATCTGCTTGAGCACCAAACCGGATGATGTCAAACTGTTCAACCATCCTGTACCGATTCAAACGCTGGA
>CALGOD010000455.1 GCA_937957845.1 uncultured Nocardiopsis sp. | reverse complement strand
GGGCACGTGATGAGGACGTCGTGGATGGGTATACGGACTTCCAACCGAGCAGTGTCCTCCACAGGACGGGGACACCAGCGAAAGGGGGCTAGTGCGACGCCCCTTTCGCCCCGGACGGCGGAAGGGGATGACAGCCAGCCTGGCCGTCATCTTCACGACGGCCACGCGATGAAGGGGGTCCTATGGACATCATCGTCAAGGGTCGACGCACCGGTGTGAGTGAGAAGTTCCGACAGCACGTCGACGCCAAGCTCGACAGACTCTCCAAGTGGGAGAAGAAGGGCATGATCATCGACGTGGAGGTGTCCGAAGAGCGCAACCCCAGGCTCGCCGACGTTCGGGAGAGGGTTGAGCTGACCATCCGGACCAACGGTCCGGTCATTCGCAGCGAGGCCGCCGCCTCGGACCGGTACGGTGCCCTCGACATGGCGCTCGACAAGATCGAGGCCCGCCTCCGCAAGGCCGCGGACCGGCGCAAGATCCACCGGGGCAACCACACTCCCGTCTCCGTCGCGACGGCCACCGCGGGCCTTCCCGGAGATCTGCCCTCGCCCATGGCCACCGCCACGCAGGCTCCCCCCGCCCAGCGCAGCGGAGAGGAGGAGAGGATCGACGGTGTCGAGGCGGGCCGACCCTCCTCCGACGAGTTCGTCGAACTCGCCACCCAGGGGGAGGCCCCCATCATCGTCCGGGAGAAGTTCCACCGGGCCAAGCCGATGAGCATCGACCAGGCACTGATGGAGATGGAGCTCGTCGGTCACGACTTCTACCTCTTCCACGACGAGACCAAGGACGTCCCGAGCGTCGTCTACCGCCGCAAGGGCTTCAACTACGGTGTGATCCGCCTCGTCGACTGATCCGGCCGAGGGGTCCTGAGCGTCCGTAGGGGACCGCGGTCGTCCCGAGCCGCCCGCGGGCGCCCTTGGCACCCTTCCGGTCGTCCACGGTGCGGTCCTGCCGGCGCGGGGCCCTCCGAACACCTCGGAGGGCCCCGCGCTCCCTCCCCGCCTGGCACGAGTTCCGCCCGGCACGAGCGGGGGCGGGCGTGTCCCGCCGGGAAGCCGTCGAAGGTCCGCGTACACGACGCCGCGGCGGATCCACAAGGACCCGCCGCGGCGTCGTGTACGG
>CALGOD010000454.1 GCA_937957845.1 uncultured Nocardiopsis sp. | reverse complement strand
CTGGAATCCCAGCATCGCGATGAAGTGCATGGACCACACGGCGGTTCCACCGAGGCATACGGCGCCGAGTGCCAGCCACGTCCAGCGTGTGGCGCCGGTCGCGGTCCGGGTGCGTGTGGCGAACATCAGCCCTACGAAAGAACCGATCACCGAAACCGTGTAGGCGATCACGGGCGTGAGGAGCCCATAGGAGAAATGGTCGATCACGGTGGTACTCCTGGGGGGATTTTAAAAAAGGGGGAGTTTCGCCCATCTTAGGGAGATTGTCGTCACCCGGTGCTGCATCGGTTCGATAACGCCACGAAAAGGACCGGGTCCCACGCGCCTGGCGTGGGCGTGCAACGCAGAGTGAGGGGCCGCCGTGAGGTAAGTCACACTGTTTTCGGGCGTTCTCCGACCGTCTCACCAGGAACTTCGGATCGCCGCGCGGCTTCGGGCCTCCGGCGGAGGCCTCCATGGGGGCGCGCGGGGAGATGAGGGGCGAGGCCCCGTTCAGGCCCGCAGACCGGAGAAGGCGATGCTGGCCAGGGTGTCGGCGATCTCGGGATGGTCCAGGCCGCGGTCCGGCTTGTACCACTCCACGACCGAGTTGACCATGCCGAACAACAGGCGGGAGGCGACGGCCGGATCCACGTCCGCGCGGATGTCGCCGTCGGCGACACCCTCGCGCACCAGATCGGCGATGAGGTGGTCGAACTCCCGACGTCGTTCCAGGGCGTGTTTCTCCACGTCGGTGTTGCCCCGGACCCGCAGCAACAGGGTCACGTGGGGCAGTTCCTCCACCAGTACCCGCACGCTGCCGCGCAGGACGTATTCCAGGCGGTCGATGGCGGGTCCGGTGGTCGCGCCCTCCTCCCGGGTGACGTCGAACAGAGCGTCCAAAGCCAGGTCCAACGAGCGGCGCAGCAGCTCGGTCTTGCCGGTGACGTGGTGGTAGATGGCCGACTTGGTGACGCCCAGGGCGCGCGCCAGGTCCTCCATGCTCGTGCCGTCGTATCCGCGTTCGTTGAACACGCGTGCGGCCACGCGCAGGACGGAGTCGGCGTCGTGGCCGGGGCGGCCGGAACGCCGCCGCCCCGCCGCTCCGCGGCGGGCGGGCACTGGTTCGGCTGGGGAACGTCGGGACACGGTTGTCGAATCTACCTGGTGGGGGTGGTCCGCCATGTGAAGGGGGCCGTGTGGGCCGCCCTGGTCGGGCCGCCGCCAGGATTTCTTAACGAACGGTCGGTGGGGAGGTCATTCTAGTGCGTGCCCCGTACTCCGTGTGCCGACTCCCGCCCGCCGAAGCGGCACAGGCTCCACAGGTGTGACGACCGCATTGATTCGCCGGTGTCGGGCCTCTCGACCCGAAAACCCCAGGTAATGGCATAAGTGTTCTTCGGGAGCATGGAGTCGATCACCTCTCTTTCTTCGCTGAATGGCTCTCAGGGCCTCTCAGCAGGGACAACGTAGAAAATTATGGAAAAGCCTGCGCTGGGAACCTCCGGTCTCTATTCTCGGGATGTCTGTAAAGGACAGTTCGCCTGATTCGTCGTGGGCCGTGTGAAGACCCGGCTCCATCTTCGTAAAGGACCGCCGTGCGCTTCGACCAGCAGTTGCGGGAGATGCTCGAAACGCCCGGGGTGCGCAGTGTCTGCCTCGTGGACTGGAGGGACGGGCGCACCCTGACCCGTGTCGGTGCCGAGGACCGCGTCGCCGACACCTCAGCGATCCTGCGCGCCATCCACACGGGCCCGCTGTGCGCCACCCAGAGCCTGGAGGAGGTGGTCGTCACCGAGACCGAGGACCATCTGCTCTTCGCCGTTCTGGAGGGATCCGCCCTGTGCCTGCGGGTGCGCATGGGTCGTGCCGAGGGCAACCTCGCCATCGCGCTGCGGCGACTGCGCCACCTGGCGTGCACGGTGCGAGTACCTCCGACCCCCAGCGAGAACGATCGACCGCACCGGCGTGACAGGGACCGGCCCCGCCCCTCCGTCCGGGTCGCGGCGCCCGTGGACAGGGGGGTCCTGGAACGGGTCCTCAGCGCCCTGCGCACCCTCTCCGTCGACCGACCCCGGTCGGTGGCCGCATGACCGCCGGCCCGTCCCGCCGAGTAGCCGCGGGACTGCGCCGCTGGATGACCGACAAGACCTCGCGCAGACGTAGCCAAGGAAGAGAGAAGGACATGCCGAACATCGAATCCGGACTCAAGGAAATGATGGAGACCGAGGGGGCGATCGGCGCCGCCGTGGTCGACTACAGCAGTGGAATGGCCCTGGGCACCCTCACCGCGACCAACACGCTCGACCTCACGGTCGCCGCCGCCGGGAACACCGAGGTGGTCCGCGCCAAGATGCGCACCATGGACCAGCTGGGGCTCAACGAAGCGATCGAGGACATCCTCATCACCCTCTCCGGCCAGTACCACATCATCAGGCCCCTCAGCAGCCGCAAGGGACAGGGGCTCTTCCTCTACCTGGCCCTGGACCGGTCCCGGGGCAACCTGGCCCTGGCCCGACACCGGCTCAAGGGCGTCGAGGAGACGTTGGAGGTCTGAGCGAGGCCACGCCCGGGGCGGGAGACCGCCGTCCCCGCCACGGTCCGTCCCCGCAACCGGAAACGATCCCGGTTCCGGGGACGGATCCGATGGGAGAGAATGCCGGTGTCAGCCCCCCGACGCCGCAGGGAGAGCCGGTATGTTCCGGATCGTGATCAGCCGTATCACCGACGATGGACTGCGTGTGACCCCCGAACGCAGGGGCATGGCCATGTCCGTCGACGAGGCCGTGCGCGCCGTCGAGGAGCACCTTCCCGCCGTGGACACCTCCGCCTTCGGCAGCGGTGCGGTGCAGAACTCGGTCAACCGGATCAACGACTTCCGCCGTGACGTCTCCACGGCGGACGGCGGCCGCTACCGGGTGGTCATCGCCCCGATGATGTAGGCGGCCGCCTCTCGGTGCTCAGTCCGACCCGAAGGCGGAGTCGAAGGAGGCCTCCGGCGGGTCGTAGGCGTTGGCCCGGACGAAGTCCACCGCCTCGGCGGCGCCGACGAGTCTGTCCATCCCCGCGTCCTCCCACTCCACCGAGATCGGCCCCTGGTAACCGATCGCGTTCAGGGTGCGGAAACAGTCCTCCCAAGGAACGTCTCCGTGCCCGGTGGAGACGAAGTCCCAACCCCGGCGGGGATCCCCCCAGGGCAGGTGCGAGCCCAGCCGCCCGTTGCGTCCGTTGCCCACCCTCTTGCGGGTGTCCTTGCAGTCCACGTGGTAGATCCGGTCCCGGAAGTCCCACAGGAAACCGACGGGGTCGATGTCCTGCCACACCATGTGGCTGGGGTCCCAGTTCAGCCCGAACGCGGGACGGTGCTCCACCGCCTCCAAGGCCTTCTGCGTCGACCAGTAGTCGTAGGCGATCTCGGAGGGGTGCACCTCGTGCGCGAAACGCACCCCCACCTCGTCGAACACGTCCAGGATCGGGTTCCAGCGGTCGGCGAAGTCCCGGTACCCGGCCTCGATGACGTCCTCGCCCACCGGTGGGAACATCGCCACGTACTTCCAGATCGCCGAACCCGTGAAGCCCACCACCGTGGACACTCCCAGCCTCGCCGCGGCGCGCGCGGTGGTCTTCATCTCCTCGGCGGCCCGCCGGCGCACGCCCTCGGGGTCCCCGTCGCCCCACACGCGCGCGGGCAGGATGTCCCGGTGGCGGTGGTCGATCGGATCGTCGCAGACGGCCTGCCCGAGCAGGTGGTTGGAGATCGCCCACACGCCCAGGCCATGGCGTTCGAGCACGCCGAGCCGATCGCGTACGTACTCGTCGTCCACCGCGGCGCGGGTGACGTCGAGGTGGTCGCCCCAACAGGCGATCTCCAGACCGTCGTAGCCCCAGGAGGAGGCCAGGGAGCACACCTCCTCGAAGGGCAGGTCGGCCCACTGGCCGGTGAAGAGGGTGACTGGTCGAGGCATGTCGGTGCCTTTCGTGCTCGGTACGTGTGTTTCGGGCTCAGTGGTCGTGGCCGCCTCCCGAGCCCCCTTCCGTCCCGGCTCCGTCGCCGGGGTCGGACCGCCCTTCCTCGGGAGGCTCGGACAGGTACAGCTCGAAGGGTCCGTGGCCGGTGTCCACACTGACCATGTCGAGCTGCGCGGCGGCCGGCTCCCACGACAGGACGGCCTGGTCGCGCAGGTCCATGGCGATGTGGAGGACGTCCATGCGCAGGTCCTCGTCCTCCACCAGGGCGGCCCGGGCGTAGGTCTCGACCGACATCGACAGCAGCCGGACGGAGGAGGCCAGGCCCGCGTGGGCGAGGTCGTGGGCGTCGGTCCCCTCCGGCGGCTCGCCGAGGTACTCCGCGGCCTCGCACACCCCGGTCCGCCAAGAGTGGACGACCGAGGCCTCGGTGGGCTCCAGGGAGGGGTGGGAGCCGTCGGTGGGCAGGAACACCTCCATGACCCCCACCACGGGGGCCAGCTCCTCATAGGCCATGCGGGTGTCTTCGAGGAGCTCACCGACCCTGTCGGGATCGGGTCGGTAGGCGGAGACCTCCACTCCGGACGGCGTGTCCGCCGTCGCATGGACACCGCCGAGGAAGACGGCGGCGGCGCAGGCCGCGCCCGCCGTCACGAGCGAGATCCCGGTCAGCCACCAGGTGACCGGGGTCGTCTCCACCGGATCGATTCCCTCGGGGGGCCGTGGGGCGGGGGCGGAGGCGGACCGGTGTTGTTCGGACATCGCGACGTCTCCTTCGAAAAGGGAGCCG
>CALGOD010000453.1 GCA_937957845.1 uncultured Nocardiopsis sp. | reverse complement strand
GTGGGGGTTGACTGTAGGGGCCGAGTCCACATGGTGATACTTGGTACATATTGAGACGATCGAGAGAATTGATGAACCCGTCTACCGCTCTGGCGCGGGTCCTGGTCGACGAACTGGTCCGCTGCGGCCTGGCCGAGGCCGTCGTCGCGCCGGGTTCGCGCTCGACGCCCTTGGCCCTGGCCCTGGTCGCCCACCCCGACGTCAGAGTGCACGTGCGTATCGACGAGCGCTCCGCCTCCTTCCTCGCCCTCGGACTGGCCCGGGTCTCCCGACGCCCGGTCGCGGTGGTGTGCACCTCCGGTACGGCCGCCGCCAACTTCCACCCCGCGGTGTTGGAGGCCGACGAGAGCGGGGTGCCGTTGCTGGTACTGACCGCCGACCGGCCCCCGGAGCTCCGTGGTACGGGAGCCAACCAGACCGTGGACCAGATCGGACTGTACGGCGGAGCGGTGCGCATGTTCACCGAGGTCGGCACGCCCGACCCGGTACCCGGAATGGTCGCCTACTGGCGGTCGCTCGCCTGCCGGGCATGGGCCTCGGCGATGGGCGGACGTCCGGGCCCGGTCCACCTCAACGTGGCCTTTCGCGATCCGCTCACCCCCGACGTCGACACCGGACCCTGGCCCGAACCGCTGGAGGGACGCGGTGGGGGAGGACCGTGGACCGCCCGGCCCGGCCCGTTCGCCGAACCCGCCCCGTTCGCGCTGCCCGACGTCGAACGCGGCGTCATCGTGTGCGGTGACGGGGACTACGACCCCGTGCCGTTCCTGGCGCTGGCCGAGCTGACGGGGTGGCCCCTGTTGGCGGAGCCCACCTCCAACGCCCGCCGCACGGGCGCGCTCTCCACCTACCGACAGTTGCTGGCCTCCCCGCGCCTGACCTCGGGACCGGCGCCGGAACTGGTGGTGAGCGCGGGGCGGCCCAACCTGTCCCGGCAGACCCTGGCGTTCCTGCGCAGGGCCGAGCGGCACGTGGTGGTCAGCGCGGGCGCCTTGGGCGATCCGGCCGCGAGCGTGCCCAACGCCTTCTCCGACCCGGCGCGCACGGCCACCGACGTGGTGGCCGCCGTGTCGCCCCCCGCCGGACTCGACTCCGCCTTCCCCAGGAGCACCGACTGGTCCAGGACCTGGCGGAGGGCCGAGTCCGCGGCACGGGCCGCGGTGGACGCGGTGCTGGACCAGGAGGAGGCTCTCAGCGAGCCGCGTCTGGCCCGCGACCTGGTCTCGCACGTGGCCGCCGGTTCCCTGCTCTTCGCCGGATCGAGCATGCCCATCCGTGACCTGGACGCCACCATGCGTGCCAGGTGCGGGGTGCGGTTGGTCGGCAACAGGGGAGTGAGCGGGATCGACGGGACGGTCTCCACCGCGATCGGCGCCGCGCTGGCCCACCAGAGGGACGGTGGCGGAGCGGCCTACGCGCTCCTGGGCGACCTGGCCGTGCTGCACGACCAGAACGGGCTCGTCATCGGTGCCCAGGAGCCGCGTCCGGACCTGGCGGTCGTGGTGGTCAACAATGACGGGGGCGGTATCTTCTCCGGCCTGGAGCAGGCCGGGCACCCCGACTTCGAGAGGGTGTTCGGCACACCGCACGGCATATCCATGGAGCGGGTGGCGGCCATGGCCGACCTTCCCTACACCCGCCTGGAATGGGCCACCGACCTGCCCAAGGCCCTGCTGGGGGAGGGACTGCGCCTGATCGAGGTGTGCACGCGGCGCTCCGACGGCGCCGCCCTGCGCCGCCGGATACAGGATGCGGTGGACACCGCGGTGGACGAGACGCTCTGAAGCTCCCACGCCCCCGCTTCGAGGTCGGATCCGGCCGACCCTCGAAGCGGCGGCGCCGCCTGGGGTGTGGCACTTGAATCGGAGGGCTTGATGGGTCATGATCACCCCGGGTGTTGACTCTGCGCTCCCTTGTGCTCTCAGAGAGTCAGATCGTGGGGGCGGGTCGGAGTTGTCAAGGCGTTCACTCCGGTGTCACCCGGGTGTGTGGAACCTCGGCCAGGGTCGAAACCGACCGGCGGGACGATCCGCCGCACAGGACAGGCCGCGCGCTCCGATCCGCCCCGCACCGGTCGGGGCACGCGGACACAGCACGATCCCCGAGGAGAAGGTGTGCCCGAATCCGCGTCCCGTCGTCGCCCGTTGCCGTTGATCGATCAGGTCGGAGGCGGCCGTTCCCGCGCGACATGCCGACTGCGCTGCGGTGACGCCTGTTTCCATCCCGCTCCCAACACCAGCGACAACCCCTACTTCGGTGACATCCTCACCAAGGTGCTGTCCCGCCGCTCCGCGCTGCGCGCCGGCGCGGTCACCGCCGGAGCCGGGGCCCTGGGGCTCTCCGCGTTCGGACCGGCCGTCGCCGATCCCCGTGGTCCGGGACGCCCCCACCCCGCGCCGCGGCCCACCTTCGTCGCCGTCCAGCCCAACAACGACGACAGGGTCACCGTCCCCCAGGGCTACGACCATCACGTCATCATCCGCTGGGGCGACCCCGTCCTGCCCGGGGCCCCGGAGTTCGACGTCCACGACCAGAGCGCCGAGGCCCAGTCCCGACAGTTCGGCTACAACTGCGACTACGTCGGTTTCCACCAACTGGACGACGACCACGCCCTGATGTGGGTCAACCACGAGTACACGAACGAGAACCTGATGTTCCCCGGCTACACCGACGGCGACTCCGCGACCGAGGAACAGCTCAGGATCGCCATGGCCGCCCATGGTGGGAGCATCGTCGAACTGGAGCGCGAGGGCGACACCGGCAAGTGGGTGCTGTCCGAGGGCGAGCGCCGCTTCAACCGTCGGATCACCGCCACCACCCCCCTGCGCCTGACCGGGCCCGCCGCCGGACACGAACTGCTCAGGACCGCGGAGGACCCCACCGGGACCCTGGTCAGGGGCA
>CALGOD010000452.1 GCA_937957845.1 uncultured Nocardiopsis sp. | reverse complement strand
CTGTGGATCGCCGCCGCGTGGTCGGCCGATCTCCTCCCCCGCCTCGCGGGAGGCGAGGTGGGGGTGGCCACGGTGTCGTCGGCGGTGGTGCTCTTCCTGCTGGGTGCGGTGTGCGCCTACCTGGTGGTCTCCCGGGTCTCGCCCCTGGTGGCCGGTGCCGGCGGCGTCCTGCTCCTGGCACTGTGCCTATGGCCCGTGGTGCACCCGTCCTCCATGGGACCGGCGTTGTCCTGGCTCAACGAGGACAGCTCGCTGTACCCGTCCGGGGCGGGCCTGGCCGTGGCCCTGCCGCTGGGAACCCTTCTGGCGGCCTCCGCCGTGGTGCCCCTGCGGTGGCGGGTCTCCCACGGTGCGGGCGCGCCCTTGGGGGACCGGGTCGTGGCCACCGCGAGCCGGGAGGAGTACCGTCGTTCGGCGCCTGGTCAGGACCCGGCCGGGACCGTGCCCGGCGACACCGTTCCCGAGGTGTTCCCCGAGGCGCGACCGACGGTCGACGACGGTTCCGAGGGTGACCCGAACAAGACGACGATCCCCTTCCGCCGTGATGGGACGGGAGCGGTGTGGACACCCCTGGAGGACGACGCCCCCGACGAGACCGGAACGTTGCGGGACCGTCCTCGTTGAGGTCCACCCCGCGCCCGCGGCTCCGGGCCCACCGGTTAGCCTGAGCGCCTGACTGTTCACGCCGTGTTCGGTCACGCGCCACACCCCGGCGCATAAGGTGATGCATCGTGCCCGGGCGTCACCCGTAGGCCGAATCATGTCCGTTTTCTCACCTCGAACAGGGTGCTGACCGCCTTCAGTGGGCACAACAGCAGCACGGAAGCGGACGAAAGCGAGGAAGGACACAAGCCAGTGGTCGAAGCGGACCGTATGCGCGTCTCGGTCATAGGGACCGGGTACCTGGGTGCCACCACCGCGGCCTGCCTGGCCGAGATGGGGTTCGAGGTCCTGGGCCTCGACGTCGACCAGGCCAAGATCGAGATACTCCGCTCCGGCAGGGTGCCCTTCTACGAGCCGGGCCTCGACGAGCTGCTCACCGCCAATCTCGCGACCGGACGCCTGCGTTTCACGACCTCCTACGCCGAGGCCGCCGAGTTCGCCGACCTGCACCTGATCTGTGTGGGCACACCACAGCGCGACGACTCCGGCGCCGCGGACCTGCGCTACGTCAACGCCGCGGTGGACCGGCTCGCCCCGTACCTGACCCGACCCACCGTGGTCGTGGGCCGTTCGACCGTCCCGGTCGGCACCGCCGCGACCTTGGCCGCTCGACTGTCCGCGCTGGCCCCCGCCGGTGAGGGTGCGGAGCTGGGTTGGAGTCCGGAGTTCCTCCGTGAGGGCTTCGGCGTGGAGGACACCCTGCGCCCCAACCGGATCGTGATCGGTACCGACTCCCCACGCGTGGAGAAGGCCGTGCGGACGCTGTGGCAGCAGCAGATCGACGAGGGGATCCCCTTCCTCGTGACCGATATGCAGACCGCGGAGCTGGTCAAGGTGGCGGCCAACGCCTTCCTCGCCACGAAGATCTCCTTCATCAACGCGATGGCGGAGGTTTCGGAGGTGGCCGGCGCCGACGTCATCCAGCTCGCGGAGGCGCTGTCCTACGACGACCGCATCGGCGGCAAGTTCCTCGGCCCGGGGCTGGGCTTCGGCGGAGGATGCCTGCCCAAGGACATCCGCGCGTTCATGGCGCGCGCCGACGAGCTGGGCGTGGAGCCCGCGTTGTCGTTCCTTCGCGAGGTGGACGCGATCAACCAGCGCCGCCGCGCACGCACCATCGACATCGCCCGCCAGCTGATCGGCGGTAGCTTCGCCGGTCGCACGGTGACCGTGCTGGGCGCGGCGTTCAAACCCAACTCCGACGACATCCGCGACTCCCCCGCGCTGGACGTGGCCTCCACCATCGCCTCCCTCGGCGCGCAGGTGACGGTGTACGACCCCGCCGCGTTGGAGCGGGCACGTGAGGAGCACCCGCAGCTGAACTACGCGGACTCCATGGTGGAGGCGGCACGCGGCGCCGACGTGGTTCTGCTGCTCACCGAATGGGCGGAGTTCCGCGAGGCCAACCCGGACAAGCTGGCCGAGGTCGTGGCCCGCAGACGCATCGTGGACGGCCGCAACGCGCTCGACCCCACGTACTGGCGCGCCTCGGGATGGACCTACCGGGCGCTGGGTCGCCAGTAGGCGTGCACATGTGCGGCCGGGTCCCGTGGGACCCGGCCGCGTGTTCTTTCCGGCGAGTCCCCTGAGGCTCGCCTTCTCCTGTGCTTGACTCCACTCCGTGATCACTTGAGCACACTCGGCATCGGGCCGGGTGTCCGAGGACGAACGGAGTCCTGTCCGTGAAGTTTCCAGCGACGATCGGCGCCGCACTGCTGGGTCTGGTCCTGGCGGCACCGTCCGCCCACGCGGAGCCCGCCCCGCCCGAGACCACGCACTGCCCGGTGCTCGTCCCCCCTCCTTCGGAGGAGGATCGGGAGAGGTACCTGTGCGGTGATCCCCGGCTGGGCCCCGCCGAACTTCCCGAGGACGGTCCGGTGGGCCGGTTGCTGGAGGGGTACGACCGGCTGGGCGGACTCTCCCCGGTGGAGTTCCTGGACCGCTGGGCCACCCCCGAGGGTTGGGACTATCCCGACCACATGGGTTTCGTCGTGGAGGACGGCGAACCGCTCATCGAGACCCGTGTCCTGTCGGAAGGGTGGATGCTGGACCGGTTCGGCTCCCCCCGCGGTTCGTTCCTGGCTCCGGCGGGCGCGTCCTATCCGCGGCGTGCGCTCCCGCCGGACTCCCTGAACACCTGGCCGGACGGGCCCGAGAACAACTACCACTGCTACGAGGTCGCGGTTCCCCTCACCGTCGTGGCGGGCCCGATCGCGCCGCACTTCGAGCAACCCGGCGGCGGTGAGCAGGTCCTGGTGCCCGCCGAGGGCCTGGTGGAGGAACCGGAGGTGGAGTACGCCTCGGTCGCCCTACTTCTGGAGGAGGACCTTCTCCGGGAACGGGCCCCCTGGGAGTGCTCCATGCCGCGGGGTTTCGCCGCCTACCTCACCGTCCTCGCAGGCTGATCCCCACGGGACCGGCGTCCGGACGTCGCCGGTCCCCGCCCCGGCTCCTACTCCGCGGACTCCGGCTCCCGGCCGCGGAGGGGCTCGGTGGCTCCGGCGGGCACCCTTCGCAGGACGACCGCGACCAGGAACGCCAGGGCGGCCAGGAGGCACGCGCCCGTCAGGGCCGCGACGCCGATTCCGTCGGTGTAGGCGGCGAAGGCCGTGGCGAGCAGGGCCGCCGGGTCCTGCGCGTGAGGGGCGGCGGCCAAGGCCCCGGTGACGGTCTCGGCCGCCGCCCCGCCGACCTCGGGCAGTTCCCGCTCCATGGTGGTGCGGTAGACGGTGGCGGCGGTGGTCCCGAGGACCGCGATGCCCAGGGCCGCCCCGAACTCGGCACCGGTCTCGGAGATCCCGGCCGCGGCCCCGGCGCGCTCACGCGGAGCCGCCTCCAGGACCAGGGTGTTGGCCAGGGTGGCCACGACGCCGACCCCGAAGGTCACCAACGTGTAGCCGCCGATGAACACCGCGAGGTGCGCCTCGACGCCCACGGAGCCCACCACCGCGAATCCCCCCGCCCCCGTCAGCAGGCCGACGGCCATCGTCGCCCCGGGGCGGACCCTGTGCGCGACCCGACCGGCCAGCGTGGCGCCCAGGGCCGTACCGACGAACGTGGGCAGTCCCCACAGCGCGGCGTGGAGCGGGCTCAGACCGTGCACGGTCTGCAGGAAGGTGAAGGTCAACAACCCCAGTCCGGCCGCGGCGAAGGACACCGCGATGTTGCCGCCGACGGCGGCCGTGAACGCCGGCCGGGTGAAGAGCGAGACGTCCACCAACGGATGCGCGACCCGTCTTTGGCGAACCACGAACAGCGTGAGGAGGAGAGCCCCGACCACCGCGACGACGACGGACCGGGTATCGAGTCCGTGTTCGGCCAGACGCTTGGCCGCGTGGACCAGAGCGAGCACCGCGACCAGGGAGGGCGTCGCGCCCGGCAGATCGAAGCCGCCGGGTCGCGCGACTCGGGGATCACCAGCGGTGCGGCGACCACCAACACGACCATGAACGGCAGGTTGACGAGGAAGACCGAGCCCCACCAGAAGAACTCCAGGAGGGCACCGCCGAGGACCGGACCGGCCACCGCCCCACCGGTGAAGGCGACGGTCCAGGCGCCGACGGCCGTGGCCCGTTGGCCGGGGTCGGCGAACATGCCACGGATCAGGGACAGG
>CALGOD010000451.1 GCA_937957845.1 uncultured Nocardiopsis sp. | reverse complement strand
TCAGACGTGTGCTCTTCCGATCTCCGTTGGGCACCTCCTCGCTGCTCAGACGCACATGGGTGTGCGGTGGGGAGAACATCGCGGCGTTGTCCACCAACTCGGCGACCAGGTGGATGACGTCGGCCACGGCCGGACCGTTGAGGTGCACACGGGCCATGCGCTCGCGCTTGACGCGGGTGTAGTCACCGGACTCGGAGATGGCGCCGCGCAGCACGTCGATCAGCGGCATCGGACGGTGCCAGGTGCGTCCCGGCGCCTCACCGCCCAGGATGAGCAGGTTCTCGGCGTTGCGGCGCGAACGGGTGGCCAGGTGGTCGAGCTTGAACAGTTGGGCCAGCTGTTCGGGGTCCTCCTGCTCGCGCTCCATCGCGTCCAGCAGGCGGAGCTGGCGGTGGACCAGCGTCTGGCTGCGGTGCGCGATGTTGAGGAACACGCGGTTGATGCCCTGGCGCAGCTCGGTCTGCTGCACCGCCTCGTCGATCGCGGCACGCTGGGCGGTGTTGAACGCCTCGGCCACGTCGCCGATCTCGTCGTCCTCCACGGTCAACGTGGGCATGGCGGCCTCGGTGTCCACCCGCTCGCCGGCGTGCAGACGCCGCATGAGGTCGGGCAGACGGTTGTCGGCGAGGTCGTGGGAGTCGTCGCGCAGACGCAGCAGGCGCTCGGTGAGCGTCTGGGAGGAGCGGCGGGCCAGCAGGAAGGCGACCACGATGACGGCGGCGACGCTCAGGCTGCCACCCAGGGCCACGAGCACGGCGCGGTTGGCGCTCGCGCGAAGGAGCGCGGTGGAGTACACGGCCTCGTCGGCGCCGATCTCGGTGAACTCGGCGAGCACGTACTCGTAGGCCTCGGACCACTCGGCGTGGTCCACGGGCATGGACAGGTCCTCGACCTCGTCGGGCATCAGGGTGATCGGGTCGGTGACCGTCTCGGTGGTGACCTGACGGTCGATGATGGTGTCCTGCATGCGGGTGAGAGCGGCGTACTCCTCGCTTTCCAGCACCGCGGCCAGCCGTTCCTTCTGGCCGTCGCCCTCGAGGTAGTGGCCGTTGGCGGCGAGGAAGCTCTGGTAGGCCCCGACCAACTCGGTGAACTTGCGCTGGTCCTCCAGCGTGAGCTCGTCGTTGGCGAAGGCGCGCGTGATCTGTGTGTCGGTCTGGGAGAACAGGTCCACCGCGCGGAAGACGTAGACCGCGGTGAAACCGGGGCTGACCGCATCCCCGGAGGTGCCGTAGCGGCCCTGGCTGTCGAAGCTGTCCGCGCCGTGCAGGACCAGTTGGTTGTAGTAGTCGAGGACGTCGCTCCGGGAGGCCTCCCCCGAGTCCACCGACTCACGCATCGCACCGATGTCCTGGTACTGCTCGTGCAGCAGCTCGATGTGGCGGCCGCTGTCACCGGCGGCCAGGTCGGCGAAGCCGATCAGCTCCTCGACGACCACGCCCATGGAGTCGTCGGTGCGCCCCCGGGCCTGCTCCAGACGGCTCTCCAGCTCGGGGTCCTCGGGGTGTTCGAGGTAGGCGATCGTCTGTGAACGCTCCTGCATGACGTCCACGAGGCCGATCGCGGCGGGGATGACCATCTCGTCGGTGGCCTTGGAGCGGAGGAGCTGGATGACCGCGTCCCCGGTGAGGACGAGGGTGAGGATCAACCAGAGCACCACCAGGGCGGTGACGGGGATCATGACCATCGCGCGGATACGGGCGGTGATGCTCCGACCACGTTTTCTGGGTACTGCCTGCACGGTTCTCCTGTCGATCCGCGTCCGGGGTCTTTCGGGGATGGGCCTTCGTCACCGGGTACCTGGGGTCCGGTACCTCACGGCCCGCCTGTGCGTGGCCCTCCGCCCGTGTGCGGCGTCCCCTGGGGGTTTCGGCTCGGGACCATCGCAGGGTAACCACGAACGCGGGATTTCGGCGTGGGGATCGTATCTCGCCGATGAAACGCTGAAATATCCGGGACGGGGGCAGTCTGCCACGAAGGGCGAGGATGTCCACTCGGAGAGAGGGGTGTCCACTTCCTAGATGCCTGTTAGGAGTGTTCTCTCCTGTTAAGGATGTGACAATAGGACAAAGGTCACATACGCGG
>CALGOD010000450.1 GCA_937957845.1 uncultured Nocardiopsis sp. | reverse complement strand
AACAGCCCGGGGGACGGGATCTCGCTGTCCCCCGTCGGTGCCGGGGAGAGCACCCTCATGGTGCGCTCCTCCCCGGCCCTGGAGTCCTTGGACGATCGCCTGCTGCGCATGCTTCAGGACACCTACGCCGTGGGGGAGGCGGGGACGGCCGAGCTGGCGGGCAGGGAGACACACGTGGTGGAGGCCGCGCGCGCGGACGGTACCGTGGCGGGCCGTTTCTGGGTGGACACCGACACGGGTCTGCTCCTGGGCAGGACCGTCTACGAGGCCGCCGGCGAGCCCGCGTTCAGTGTCCGCCTCACCGGGCTCCTGCTGGGGGAGGCCTCTTGGCCCGCGGACGAGGAGGGCGACGCCCCCTGGGGAGACGACCTCGACGGAGCCGAGCGTGCCCGCCTGCGTGAGGAGGGGTGGCCCCTCCAGGAGCATCTCGCCTGGAACCTGCGACTGGTCGACGCCCGGTCCACCGAGCACGCCGGACACCGTGTCGTTCACGCACTCTATTCGGATGGGTTGTCCCAAGTGTCGGTTTTCACTCAGCGTGGGAAACTGGACACCGAACATTCCCCCCTATCTGGGAACGGATACGTCGGAACCGGGACGGGGGGGAACAGCGTCACAACACAACATGACACGATCTTCGGTGGCGACACGGGTCAGTACCAGAGCATGTGGCAGGCGGACGGCTTCGTCTTCACCGTGCTGGCCGACGCCCCCGCCGGCCTGGCCTCAACGGCCGTGACCGCGTTGCCCGAACCCGGAGGCGCGGGCTTCTGGACCCGAGTGCAACGCGGCCTGGCCCGGCTGGGGATTCTCTGACCCCTTCCGAGCCCAGTGTCGACCCGAAAGCCAAGCGACATACGGAGTAGGTCTTGAGCGAGGAAAGCGGCCGTCCGGAACACGGGCCCGGGCGAGCGACCCCGCCAGGCGGCGGAACACCGCCTGAGCGCGCCGCGTCGGACACGGCGCGCGTGCCGGGGAACACGTCCGCGGAGCCCCCTCCGCCGCCCGGACCGGCCGCCGCGCCGGCGTCCCAGAACCCCGGCGGCGCACCCCCACCCGGCCTCAGGGCCGATTCCGCGTCGTCCTCCGGTGGGCGTCCGGTCCAGGCCACGGGGACCCAGGCCCACCGCGCCCCGCACCCGGCAGGGGGAGAACCCACGGACAACGCCCCCCGCCCGGGGCAGGGAGAACGCCCTGGTGCCCCCTCCACAGGTCACGGCGGCCCCGTGGGCCCCAGGTACTCCGCCATGGTCTCCGGTTCCGCGCCCGCCGTGGGGCAGGCACCGCCCCACGGTCCCACCGGATACACCGCGCAGCCCGGCGTCGACGTCGGTGTGGGCGGACCTCGGGGACACACGGGTCGGGCGCTCCCCTCCGACCACGCGGCGGCCTACCAGTCGGGCGCACCGGCCTTCGCTGCCCCGGTGTCCCCCCAGGGCCCGTACACGGCACAACAGTCACCGACGCCCAAGCCGCCCCGACGCGGCGTCCCCGCGTGGATGGTGCTGTCCGGCATGCTCGTGGTCGCACTCATCGCCGGTGGTGTGGGCGGTGTCGCGGGCGCTTTCCTCAACGGCTCCGGCGCCGTCGATGCGGCTCCGGAGGAGGAGGGGCCGGTCATGAACGAACCACCGCCCGAGGCCCCCAAACGCGATCCGGACACCATCGCGGGAGTGTCCCAGCGAGTCAGTCCGAGCGTGGTGTCGATCCAGAGCTCCAGCCCTCGGATCCAGGGGGGCGGCTCGGGGTTCGTCATCGAGGGGAACTATGTGGTGACCAACGACCACGTCTCCTCCGAACTGGAGTCGGACGGCATGATCGTGGAGTACAGCGACGGCAGTCGCTCGGACGCCTCCGTGGTCGGCTCCGACCCCAGCTCCGACCTCGCGGTGCTGTCGTTGGACGATCCCGTCGACGTCGAACCCCTGGAGTTCGGCGATTCCGAGCAGGTCATCGTCGGGGACGAGGTGATCGCGATCGGCGCCCCCTTGGGACTGACCGGAACCGTCACCCAAGGCATCATCAGCGCCGTCAACCGGCCGGTCAGCTCCGGTGAGGGCGAGAACGCGAGCCGTTTCTACGCGCTGCAGACCGACGCGGCCATCAACCCGGGCAACTCCGGAGGTCCGCTCGTGGACCTCCAGGGCAGGGTCATCGGGGTCAACTCGATGATCGTGACCATGGGGTACATGGGCGAGCCCTCGGGCAACATCGGACTGGGCTTCGCGATCCCCTCCAACGAGGTGGACCGCGTCGTGCAGCGCCTCATCGAGGACGGCGAGACCACCTACGCCGACATCGGGGCCGACATCGACCTGGACAGCCCGATCGCGGGCGCGGTCATCGCGGAGGATTCCGGTGCCGTGGACAGGAACGGACCCGCGGACGAGGCCGGCCTGGAATCGGGCGACGTGATCGTCTCCCTGAACGGGCGACGGGTGAGCTCGGGGCAGGAACTGCTCGCGATGCTGCGTGGTCTCAACCCCGGCGAAGAGGTCGAGATCGAGTACGAGCGGGACGGGGAACGCGAGACCACCACGATCACGCTGGGATCCTCCGACGACTGATCGAGGCACCCGAACCCGGCCCGACCTTCCCTGTCACGGGAGGCCGAGGCCCGAGGACGGAAGAGGCCGGGGTCCCCGGGCACCGCCCGGGGACCCCGGCCCTCGTCTTCCCACTCCATCCGCGGACCAGGCGGTGGCACCGACGGGCCACGCCGGTCCGACCGACCGGGGAGCGCCGGACCGGCAGCCCCGAAAGGACGCCGCCTAGCGGCCGGCCGGGGAGATGCCCAGCTGCATGCCGGCCAGTCCACGCGGCTTGCCGACCAGGGTCTCGGCGATCGAGGTGATCACCTTGCTGGCCTCGACGTCGGGATCGGTCAAGACCAAGGGCTTGCCCTCGTCGCCGCCCTCGCGCAGCCGGGTGTCCAGCGGCACCTGGCCCAGCAGGGGGATCTCCGTTCCCAGGATCTTGCTGAGGGCGTCGGCGACCGTGCGGCCACCACCCTCGCCGAACAGGTGCACCGGCTCCCCGCCACCCGGCGGCAGGTAGTACGACATGTTCTCGATCACGCCCGCGATCCTCTGATGGGTCTGGGCGGTGATGGCACCGGCGCGCTCGGCGACCTCGGCGGCGGCCTGCTGCGGGGTGGTCACCACGAGCAGTTCGGCGTTGGGGAGCAACTGCGCCACGGAGATGGCGATGTCGCCCGTGCCGGGGGGCAGGTCCATCAGCAGCACGTCCAGGTCGCCCCAGAACACGTCGGAGAGGAACTGCTGGAGCGCGCGGTGCAGCATCGGGCCACGCCAGACCACGGGCTGGTTGCCCTGCGTGAACATGCCGACCGAGATGACCTTGATGTCATGCGCGGTGGGAGGCATGATCATGTCCTCCACCTTGGTCGGGAAGTTCGACGCGCCGAGCATGCGCGGCACCGAGTGCCCGTAGATGTCGGCGTCGACGACACCGACCTTGTGCCCCTGGGCGGCCATGGCGGCGGCCAGGTTCACGGTGACGGAGGACTTGCCGACACCCCCCTTGCCGGAGGCGACGGCGAAGACCCTGGTGAGCGAGTTCGGCTTGGCGAAGGGGATCTCCTTCTCCGCCTGACCGCCACGCAGCTTGGTCTGGAGCTCCTTGCGCTGCTCGTCGCTCATCACGTCGAGTTCGACACGCACGGAGGTGACACCGGCGACCTTGGTCACGGCCGCGGTCACATCGTTCTCGATACGGCCCTTCATCGGGCAGCCCGCCACCGTGAGGTAGATACCGACGTGTACGGCACCGTCGTCGTCGACATCGACGCTCTTGACCATGCCGAGGTCGGTGATGGGGCGGCGGATCTCCGGATCTTGCACCGTGGTCAGGGCTTCGTGCACCTGCTCGGTGGATGGTGTGGAGGACATGTGCTCAATCGTAGGTCAGCGGGACGGGGTCAGCGGCCTCGCGGTGGACGGTCGGCCACCTGGTTCAACGAGGACGGAGCGCATCGCATTCCATGAGCGGGGCCGTGGAGGGCCCGCGTCCGGCACACTCTCCCGCACGTGGTGTGATCATATGGTAACGGCGTGGCCTTAACGCCGGCGATACACGCCCGGATAGTAGTCTCGGCGCACGATGGGAAATGTGCCGCCACCGCCTGGTTCGTCCTGGCCCGCCGCGTCCGACGGGCCGGAGGAGCGGCGTTCGGGATCCTACACCCGGGAGCAGACCTGGGCGGGACCGCCGGGCGGGGGAAGGTTGACGCCCCCGGGAGGGCACCCTCTGGGCGACGTGGACCCGGACGTGTGGGCCTGGCCACCGCCCCGCCCCGTGCGCACCAGTGAGTTCGCCTGCGCCGAGACCCCCGAGGGTGAGTCCTATCACAGGCTCGGCCGGACCGCCCGTTTCCGCTGGTGGTCCGTGCCACTGACCCTGGTCGTTCTCGCGGTGATGACGTTCTTCCTGTGGATGGGCGTCGTCCTGTCGGTGACGATCGTGGCGATCATCGGCGGTAGTGGGCTGACCTCGGACTCGACCACCATCGGTGAGATCGCGCAGCTGGCCTTCGGCCTGCTGCCGACGGCGCTGTTCATCCCCATCGTCCTCTTCCTCGTGCGTGTGGTGCAGTGGCGCCGGGTCGGTTCCCTGCTGTCGGTGGAGGGGCGACTGCGGTGGGGCTGGCTGGCCCGTTGCACCGTGACGGCGGTCTTCCCGGTCGCTGTGGGCGTCCTGGCGTTCCTGCCCTTGGCCGAACTCTTGCAGCCGGGACTGGTGCCCACCGAGGCCACCGGGGGGACCGAGGTGTTCGCCGCGACGATGACCGTCGTCGTGCTGCTGGTGCCCTTCCAGTCGGCGGCGGAGGAACTCACCGCGCGCGGTCTGCTCATGCAGTTGGTCGGCGCGATCGGGGCCCGGCAGGGGGAACCGGGCGGAGGGTCGGCGGTGTCACGGGTGATGCGTTCCCCGGGACCGGCCGTCCTGGCCAGTGGAACCCTGTTCTCCGCGCTGTACCTGGCCATGCGCCCTGACGACCCGTGGACGGCCGCGGCTCTGGCGGTGATGGGACTGGGGATGGCCTGGCTGACCTGGCGCACCGGCGGACTGGAGGCCGCCATCGGCCTGCACGTGGTCAACAGCCTCGTGCAGTTCACGCTGTTGGCCTTCGAGGGGAGTCTGGGACAGGTGACCACGGGGGCGGTGGCCGGTTCCGGACTGCCTCTGGGGGTCGGCTCGCCACTGGTGCTGATCCTGACGGTGGTCCAGGTGGGCCTGTACGTGCTGGTGGTGACGTGGTCCGCGGACCGTCGGGGGATACGCCGTAGGAGCGCCGTCGCGAAGACGGAGAGGTGTTAGGTCCGTCGACGGGTTCCGCCCGGCCTGGGGAGATGGTGGAGGGTGACGGTGGTGTGGGGTTGCGCGTAGCGGCGATTGAGGGTGGTGGAGGGTGACGGGAGGGCGGGGACCGAGAGGAACACGGACCCGAGGCCGGGCGAAGCCCCAGAGGGCACCGCTCAGGGGACCGGGTCGCGCGGCGGAGTCTCCCTCGGCTCCGGAAAGACCCAGGCGCGGTAGGAGAAGAACCGGAAGAGCGTGCCGAGTCCCACACCCACCACGTTGCCCGCGACGTTGCGTGCGAGCGGGCCGTCCAGTCCGAGCACGTACACCGTCGCTCCCAGGCAGCCCAGCTGTATGAGCATTCCGACGCCGTTCATGAGAAGGAAGAGCACCGTCTCACGGCCGTAACCGGTACGGGCCCGGTCCCCGAAGGTCCAGAAGCGGTTGCCGACGAAGGCCACCGCGATGGAGCACAGCGTGCCGATCACCTGACCGGTCAACGGGGCCGCGCCGGCCACGCTCCACAGCAGGTTCGTCGTTCCCAGTTGCACCGCGTAGGCCACGGCGCCCACTGATCCGAACTTGCCCAGTTGGCGGGCGAGCCCGGCGAGCCCCGGGTGACGGGAGAGGAGATCGCGCACGGCCTGTGCCTTCCGTGGTGTGGTCGGGTGGACTCGGACCGGTCGCCCGTCGGCGCGGGGGCGCCGAAGCGGCGGGGCTCGGGGACGACACGCGTGTACGCCCTAGACTCTGGATCGGGGCCCCAGCAGGACCCCGGCCGCGGGTTCCGAGCCGAACCGGCCAGGTCCCGCAGTGGGCGGGGCCGCCCCGTCACCGCGGTTGACGAGCAGCATGTGAGTTGAGGAACTGTGAGCGAGCGTAACCGCACTGTCCCCCGCGTGGGAATGGTGGGAGGAGGCCAACTCTCCCGGATGACCCATCAGGCCGGGATCGCCCTGGGAGTCGACTTCTCGGTACTGGCGGCCGGTCCCACCGACAGCGCCGCGTTGGTCTGTGGTGACGTCGTCCTGGGGGACGACCGCGGCCTGGACGACGTCCTCACCTTCGCCAAGGCCAACGACGTGGTCACCTTCGACCACGAGCACGTGCCCGAACCCGTCCTGCGGGCGGCGGAGGAGGCCGGAGGGCTGCTGCGTCCCGGCCGCGAAGCCCTGCGCTTCGCCCAGGACAAGCTGCGTATGCGTACGCGCATGGCCGAGCTGGGTGCGCCCTCGCCGCGCTGGCGGGCGGTCACCGCCCTGGAGCACGTGGTCGACTTCGCCGAGGACGA
This sequence comes from uncultured Nocardiopsis sp., assembly GCA_937957845.1. Lineage (GTDB taxonomy): Bacteria > Actinomycetota > Actinomycetes > Streptosporangiales > Streptosporangiaceae > Nocardiopsis. The sequence goes on along the minus strand of CALGOD010000450.1, from coordinate 1,623 downwards.
GGAGGACGGACCCGGCTGGCCGGTCGTGCTCAAGGCCGCCATGGGCGGCTACGACGGCAAGGGCGTGTGGATGGTGGACGACGTCGACCAGGCCCGCGAGGTGGTGGAACGCGCCGCCTCCGAGGACGTGCCGCTCCTGGTGGAGGAGAAGGTCGCCTTCTCCCGGGAGCTGGCCGTGCAGGTGGCCCGTTCCCCGCACGGGCAGGTGGCGGTCTATCCGGTGGTGGAGACGGTGCAGCGCGGTGGTGTCTGCCACGAGGTGATCGCCCCCGCCCCGGACCTGGACGAGGACAGGGCGCTGCGCGCCCAGCAGTTGGCCATCGAGATCGCCCACGCCCTGGACGTGACCGGGATCCTCGCCGTGGAGCTGTTCGAGACGGCCGACGGGGTGGTCGTCAACGAGCTCGCCATGCGTCCGCACAACTCCGGCCACTGGAGCATCGAGGGCGCGCGCACCTCCCAGTTCGAGCAGCACCTGCGAGCGGTGCTGAATCTGCCGCTGGGTTCGCCGCGTACCAACGCGCCCTTCACCGTCATGGCCAACCTTCTGGGCGGTGAGGATCCCGAGATCTACCGCCGCTATCTGCACGTCATGGCCAAGGACCCCGAGGTGAAGATCCACTTCTACGGCAAGGACGTGCGTCCGGGCCGCAAGATCGGGCATGTCACCGTGATGGGCGACGACCACCAGGATCTGCTGGAACGCGCCCGAGACGCCGCCGCCTATCTGCGAGGAGACGACCAGTGACCGACAGTGCCAACGGGCGGGAACCGGCCCGGGACAGGAGCCCCACGGGAGATCCCGTGGTGGGGATCGTGATGGGCTCGGACTCCGACTGGCCGGTGATGCGCGAGGCCGCCGAGGCCCTGCGCGAGTTCGATGTCCCGTTCGAGGCCGACGTGGTCTCCGCGCACCGCATGCCGCACGAGATGATCGCCTACGGCTCCGAGGCCGCCGGACGCGGCCTGAAGGTGATCATCGCCGGCGCCGGAGGGGCGGCCCACCTGCCCGGCATGCTCGCGTCGGTGACGACCCTGCCCGTGGTGGGCGTCCCGGTACCGCTGAAGTACCTGGACGGAATGGACTCGCTGCTGTCCATCGTGCAGATGCCCGCCGGGGTGCCCGTGGCCACCGTGGCCGTGGGCGCCGCCCGTAACGCCGGTCTGCTGGCGGTGCGGATGCTGGCGGCCCACGACTCGGAGCTGACCGAGCGCATGGCCCGTTTCCAGGAGGAGCTGAGGTCCCAGGCCCGGGCCAAGGGCGAACGCCTGCGCCGGGAGGCGGCCGGTGACGGCACCACCGCGGGTTTCGGTTTCTGACCGGCCCTGGGGCGCAGTCGGATGAGCGGGGCGGGGAGAGGCCTCAGGACGCTCCCCGCCCTCGACGCCGTCCCTGATCCGCGGCATGTTCGCCGACCCCGGTCAACGGGCCACGGCGGTCGGTGCCTGGCCCATCGCCTTCACCGGCGGGGCGGTGGTCGGCGCGCTCCTCCTCGCGCTGTTCGTGGTCCGCCGAAGACGGATCGCGCATCCGTGGGAGCACGTCCTGAAACACCAATGTTGCTGACCTGCGGAGAGATCGGAAGAGCACACGTCTGAACTCCAGTCACAAGACGGAATCTC
>CALGOD010000449.1 GCA_937957845.1 uncultured Nocardiopsis sp. | reverse complement strand
AAGCATCGTCGCTTATTTGGCGGAATACGTCAACTTCCCGCTTTCAACTTACACACCCCTCCGACTGTTCGGCGAGGCCGTTGTCCCTCATCCACTGCGGGTCGGGGTCGACCCGCTGCAGCACCTCGACGTAGAGCCCCTCCGGACCCGAGACCTGGAAACGTCGCTGTCCCCACGGTTCGCTGACCAGCGGCATGATCACCTCCACGCCCGCCTCGCGCAGGCGCCTCTCCTCGGCGTCCGCGTCCGGTACCAGGAAGGCGATCAGCGTCTCGCCCCCGCCCGAGCGCAGGATCCGGTGTGTGGACGGGTGGTCGCGCAGCACGAAGTCGATGGACAGCTTGGGGTGTCCCTTGTGCTGGGTGTTGAGGTACCAGCCGAGGTCGACGCCGATCTCGAAGCCGAAGTGCTCGGCGAACCACTCGGCGCTGGAGCGCGGGGCGTCGCAGAGTACGGCCAGGCCGACGAGTTCGATATCCATGCTTCTCCCAGATGCTCCCGAGTATCACTACAGTCAAAGTACTACGCTTGTAGTGATAGGGACAAGTATGTTCTTCCCAAGACAGGAGAGGCAGAAGTCATGCGGCAGAACCCCGAGCGCAGGCGCGCCCTGCTGAACGCGGCCATCGACGTGCTCGCGGAGGAGGGCGCCCGCGGGTTGACCTTCCGTGCGGTCGACACCCGCGCCGGGGTGCCCGGGGGGACGGCGTCCAACTACTTCGCCAACCGCTCCGCACTCCTGCTCCAGGCGGGCGCGCACGTCCACGTGCGACTGGCTCCCACCGAGGAGTTCATGACCCGGTTCCTGAGTTCGACGCCCTCACGCGAGCAGACCCGCCTGGGCATGCGCGACCTGCTAAGGCGGGTGGAAGCCGACCGCAACGGCTACCTCGCCCTTCTGGAGTTGCGGCTGGAGGCCAACCGGCATCCGGGCATCCGCGAGGAACTGACCCGCACCATCAGGTGGACCCTGGAGGAGAACGTGCGGCGGCACCTGGAGGGCGGTTTCCCCGGTGACCGGAACACCGTGGTCACCCTCTACCTGGCGATGACCGGCCTGCTCGTGGAGCATCTGACGTTGCCGGACGTGCTCACCGACGACGGCCCCGAGTCCTTGGTGGACCGGATGGTGGCCGTCATCGTCCCAGGCGACCGATCCTCCCGCTGAGTCCTCCACCGGCTCTCCGGCGAAGCGGGGTCACCGACGTCCGCGCGGATGCGGACCCTTCCTTTTCCGAAGGACGGCCTGGTGGGTTCGGTACACGAGGAACGGGTCCCGCGTCGGTGACGCGGGACCCGTGTGGACCTGGAGACGTACGGACCTCGACTCCCCTACCTGGAGGCGTGGCCCGCCGGCTGCCCGGACACGTCCCGACGAGGGCCGTTCCGGTCCGCGCCCGCCTGCCCGGGCCCGTTGGCCTCCTGGAAGGCCTGCTGGGCCTGGACGTCGCGCTCCCACTTGACGAAGCGCTCGCTCTCCCCGAGGGCCATGGTGGTCAACCACACGGCGACACCGACGTCGTCGGCCAGTCCGAGCAGCGGGATGAACAACTCGGGAACGAAATCGATGGGCGAGATGATGTAGGCCGCCAGCACGAGCATCCCGAGCAGCTTGGCGGTGCTCAACTCGGGGTAGCGCCCTCTCAGCTTGGCGCCGATCATGCGTGGAACCGCCCCGGCGCGCTTCCACACCGAGACGTCGCCGTTCGTGTTCTGGATGACCTGCCAGGCAGCGGCTCCGGCTGCGGCACGATTCGCCTTGCGCATCCTTGGTCTCCTCCGGGGACGTGTTGCTTCTCAAGATATGACGCGAAAGAGTCCTGATTCGTTCCCTGATTCGTTCCCGACCGACGCAGATTCGAGCGTGATCGGCCCCGCACCGCTTCTTCCCGGCCGGAACCGGCCGTCCACAACCTGCCCCGGGGCACTGGTGGGCAGGGGTGGGGAA
>CALGOD010000448.1 GCA_937957845.1 uncultured Nocardiopsis sp. | reverse complement strand
CATCAGGAGGTTAGTACGCCGGCCCCGGTGAGGTGGGGGTTTCACTCCGATGGCCGAAGGCGGTCAGGTGTGGGGCGGGGAGGGCACCGGGCGGCGGAGTTCGAGGACCGTCCGCACGCCCGGCGACCGGGCCCGTCAGGCCGCGGAGCAGGACACCTCGGGCGTGCTGTTGGCGCCGCCGCGCGTTCCCGTGAAGCCGAACTCGGTGCTGTCACCGGCGTTCAGAACGCCGTTCCAGCCCAGATCGGTCGCGGTGACCCGGGATCCGCTGGTGGAGATGTCGGCGTTCCACCCCTGGGTGACGCTCTGCCCGTCCGTGTAGGTCCACGTGACGGTCCAGCCGGTGAGTGCGGAGTCCGCGGTGACCGTCACCGTCGCCTGGAAACCGCCGTCCCACTCGTTGGCGAGCCTGTACTCGGCCGTGCAGCCCTCGTCTCCCACCGGAGGCTCGTCCGGTTCGGTGGGCTCCCCTCCCGGGTCGGGGTGTTCGGGGGCGTTGACCGCCATGTCGTAGGCGGCCTGCGGTACGAACTGACCGGCGGGAGCGATGCAACCGTCGGCCCCGCCCGGCAGCTTGGTCCAGATGAAGGCGTCGATCAGCGGGTTGCCGGTGGCGGTGGTGCTGGGGTGGCCGATCATCCTGCCGGGCGGGTCGCACCACTCCTCGTCGGGGGCGGGGCCGTTGCCGTTGCGGCTGGTGTCGATCACCGCTTTGAGCCCGGACACGCCGGTCGCGGCGATGACGGCCTCGGCGAAGGCGACCTCGTCGGCGGTCCAGTTGTAGTTGGAGGTGTTGGTGGCGATGCCGTGGGCGCTGCCCGCGATGTCGGCGCCGTTGAGCAGGTCGGCGGCGGCCTGCGGGGTCAGCCAGGCCGAGTGGCCGATGTCGAAGTAGACCCTGGCCTGGGAGGAACCGGCCTTGAGCGCCTTGCCCGCGTGGGCCATGGAGTCCAGGAGGTCGGACGGGTCACTGCACCCGCTCACCAGGGGAAGGGCGTCGGGCTCCAGGACGATGGTGGCCGCCCGGCCGTTCAGCCCTGCGGCGACCTCCTCGACCCAGGCGCGGTAGGCGTCGTGGCTGGGCGCCCCACCACCGCTGTGGTTTCCGCAGTCGCGGCCGGGGATGTTGTAGACCACGAGGATGGGGGTCTTGCCCTGGGCGTCGGCGGCGCTGACCACCGCGTCGACCTCGCTGCGGACCGTACCCGGGTTGTACTGGGTGAACCAGGTGGCCTGGGGGACCGAGGCGATCCGGTCACGGATGACGTCGGCCCTGGGGTCGTTCGGGTTCTCCCTGACCCATACGGCCGCGGACGTGTCGGGATTGGCGTAGAACTCGGAGTCGGCGGCGGCGGCGGGCGACGCGCCGAGCAGCGCCGCTCCCGTGGCCAGGGCCGCCAGGGAGCCCAGAGCGGCTCCGATGGCTGTGCGTGTGCGGGACATGAGTCTTCCTCCGTTGGGTGGTTCCCCCCTGTCGTGCTTCCGGGGTCCCTGGGCGGGGGGTGGGGACCCCGGACTTGGGAGCGCTCCCAAGCGCCGCCAGGTTACCCTGTGGAGTCCCGCGCACCCAGAGGGGTAACGGCTCTTTTTTTCCAAAGGTGATCTCCGCGTCCCGACATAGGGTGGTCGCATGTCCGCGGTCTCTTCCTCCCCCACCCCCGTCATCGACGCCCTGGCCTGGGTCCACGTGCGCGAGGGGCGCCTGCTGTGCGTCCGCACCACCGGAGTCGACCTGTACTACCTGCCCGGCGGCAAACGCGAACCCGGAGAGAGCGACGAGGCCGCCGTGGTGAGGGAGGCCCGGGAGGAGGTCAGCGTCCGCCTGAGGCCGGACACGATCCGCCGTGTCGCGGTGATCGAGGAGGAGGCGCACGCGCAGGCACCGGGCACCCGGGTGCGCCTGTCGTGCCACACCGCCGAGTACGACGGCGAGATCGCGGTCGACAACGAGATCGCCGACCTGGCGTGGATCGGTTTCGCCGAACGGGAACGCTGCGCGCCGGCCGTACGCCGCCTCATCGAGCTGCTGCACGCCGAGGGCACCGTTCTCTGAGCCCGCTCCCGGACTCCTACCGCTCCTCCCGTGAGCCCCTCGGAAACGTGGACCGGCCCCTCACGGTTCCGGAAGGGCGAGAGAGCGGCGCCCCACAGGAACGTGGCCGTGCGCGTTCTGCGGTGATGACGGTCTATGCCCCTACGGCCGGACGGATCAAGCACGCCGCCCGGCCGTAGGGGTCTACCGGTCCTTCTCGTCCCGCCGTGGTGAGCCGCCGCACACACCACTGGTGAACAGCCCTGGCCCGAGCCCGGGTCGGGTGGTGCGGACCCAGGCCAGGTAGGCGCCTTGGCGCTCCACCGCCTCCTGCTCGGCGGGGGTGAGCGGTCGCCCCGGGCCGACCGGCCGCCGCCTGCGTCGTCGTGTCGTCACTGAGGTGTCCCCCTCCTCTGACGCGGAATCGGCGGATGCCCCGTGTGGCGGCGAAGATCGGCCTCCAGCTGGGCGGGGGTGGGTTCCACGTGGGAACGCCAGCGGCAGCGTGGGTCGTAGGCGGTGGCGACCCAGTACGTCCCGGTCCAGGCGATGCGATGGGTGCTCCCCCAGACCTGGCGGAGCCGGACGAGCACGGCCTGGGGTGACTCCCACCGGTAACCGGTCACGTCCACGTGCTCGCCGTCGTGCCCGGAATCCTCGGCGCACACCCGACGCCGTGCGCCCGAATCGAGCGCGCTCTGCCCGCACACCGGGGCGATCACGCCGTCACCCCCTGACACCCCGCGAAAGGGGCCAACACCACGGCGATACCGAGACGGAACCGGTCGACGCGACGGGCACCCCAGGCCAGGAGCGGACGTGTCGACAGCGGCGGGACCTGCGTCCTCGACACGGCCGGCGTGGCCAGGAGCAGGACGGGGCCGGTGATCACGTTGGGGCGGGCAGGACGCACGTTCTGGGCATAGCGACGCACACGCCGGGCGCGCCGCCGCATGACCACGCGGGCGAGCGAGGGCAACGAGAACAGGGACAAGAGCAGGCAGCGCACGGGGCGCCTCCTTTACACGGGGCGCCAGATGGGAGGTCTGGCATGGGATGAATACAGAACCATATTGACCCTGTCAGACTGACTAGTCAATAAGACGCAGTCAGTCTGACTGATATGACCGGGTTCAAGTAGGAGCTTTATGATCCAGAGGGCACCCGACCACCCAGAAAAGGCAGACGTGGCAGCACAGAAAGCCCGCCCCAGCATTGGCAAGCGGCGCCTGGCCGCAGAGCTGCGACGCTTGCGCGAAGACGCCGGCATGACCATTGAAGACGCCCGGCTCGCTCTCGAATGGTCCTCAGGTCGACTGAATCACATGGAAGGCGGTCGCCACTCCATCCCTGATGTGTCCGCCCTCAAGGCCCTCATGGACCTCTACGGCGTGACGGACCCGACGAAGCGCGATGCGCTCCTCGCCCTCCGCCGTCAAGCGCGGGAAAAGCCGTGGTGGCACGAGTACGAGGACGTACTCGATGACGGATACATCGGCCTGGAGGCTCTCGCCTCCAAGATCAGCGCGTTCCACCCGAT
>CALGOD010000447.1 GCA_937957845.1 uncultured Nocardiopsis sp. | reverse complement strand
CGGAGGCGGGGACGGCCGCGGAGAGTTCGCCGGTGTCGGGACCTCCCCACTCCGCCTCGGTGGGCGTGCCCGTGGCTGCGCCCCTGCGCCGTTCCTCGGCCTCACGGACCACGTCCGGCAGCCGGGGGTCGTTGCGGTCGAAAGCCCAGGTGTTGCCTGTGCCCCCACCCGCTCCGACGGTCCACGGTTCGCCGGTTCCCGTGTCGGCCCGGACGTCGCCGTCCTCCTGCCGAGGAGCCCACGGCTCGGGGACACCGCCGTCCGTGGTGGACGCGTCGGCCTCCCGAGACCGCCCGTTCGGTTCGTCGTCCCAGGAGCGGCCGTGGTCTCCGAGGGGGTCGTCCTCCCCCGGAACGTCGACACGCCAGCCGGAGGAGGGCCGGCTCCCATCGCCCGCCCTCGCCTGGTACGTCCCCACCGTGTCGGTTCCCTCATCGGTCTCGGGTGCGGCGGAGGACGGTTCGTTCCAGGAGGGGACGTGACGGTCCTCATCCCATGAGGCGGGGCCGAGCTCGTCGACCTCCTCACGACCGGAGGCGGCACTCCACCCGCCCCCGTCGGAAGACTCCGAACCGTACTCACCACCAGGAGCGTCCACCCACGACCGGGTGGTCTCCCCGAACCCGCCGAGCTCGTCCGAACGAACGTCACCAGGACCGGTCACACCGGGATCCCGCCCAACGACAGGACCCGAATCCCACGGCTGTCCCACGAACGACGCAGCACCATCGGAGTCACCATCAAAAGCCGGACCATCGACCGGACCCGGCTCCCACGACCCACCACCGACCACACCCGCATCAGGAACACCGACGGAATCCGACACGGACGGCGAGGCGTCCCACGGGGTCACGTCGGGCCCCTCGTCCACCGGCCCGCTCCAGGTGTTCGCACCGAGCGTTCCGGTCTCGCCCCGGGCGGAACCGGAGTCCCACGGCCGGTCCTCCTCCGCGACGGGATCCCGGACATCGGGCCCTCGAAGACCGTCGTCCCCGGCCTGGCCGAGGGGCGGGGAGTCGCCGCCCTCTCCCCAGGAGCCCACCACGGAGATCTGCTCGGTCCGCGGCTCCTCGGGGTGTGCGCTCTCGGGAAGGGGTACCTGCGCACTGCCCGCCACACCCGGCAGGCCGGGCTCCTCGGGGTCGCCAGGGGCCCTGGTCAGCGGCTGGTAGGCCGCCGCTCCCGCTCCCGGGTAGGAGATACCGCCGGAGGGCGGTGGACCGCCCAACGCCTCCGGATAAGGCTCCGCCAGAGGTGGGCGGGACGAACTCAGCCCCGTGTAACCTCCGCTGTCAGGAAAGACCGTCTCCGCGCTCTCCTGGTCCTCCAGTGGGTCCTGGTACTCCGACTGTTTGCGGTAACGGTTCTCGCTCGGCTTGAACCACGAGTCCTCCGCTCCGGAATCCCGCCGTTCTCCCCCGTTATCAGTCACCTGTGCCTCTCCCGCCAGCGCAGCAGCGCCGTTTTCCTTCCGCGTCAGCGGACCCTCTACGCGCGACGGCGGCGGTACCACTCCCTGCGGGGAGTGATAGACCGCCGCCGTCAGTACAGCAAATCGCTATCGGTTGTACGGCCCGAAGTCGTACTCCTCCAGCGGGACGGCTTCGCCCGACCCCTGACCGAAGGTGTACTCGCTCGGTTCCTCGTACCCGGAGACCGAGTACATCGAGGCCTTGGCCTCCTCGGTCGGCTCCACCCGAACGTTGCGGTACTGCGGAATACCCGTACCGGCCGGGATGAGCTTACCGATGATGACGTTCTCCTTGAGGCCGAGCAGCGGATCGCTCTTGCCGTGGATCGCGTTCTCGGTGAGCACCCGGGTGGTCTCCTGGAAGGAGGCCGCGGACAGCCAGGACTCCGTGGCCAGCGAGGCCTTGGTGATGCCCAGCAGCACCGGACGCCCCGCGGCGGGCTGGCCGCCCTCGGAGACGACCCTGCGGTTGATCTGCTCGAACTTGGGACGCTCGACCATCTCACCGGGCAGCAGCTCGGTGTCGCCCGACTCCAGGATGTTCACCCGCTTGAGCATCTGGCGGACGATGATCTCGATGTGCTTGTCGTGGATGGAGACACCCTGCGACTTGTACACCTCCTGGACCTCCGACACCAGGTGCTGCTGCACCGCGCGCGGACCCTGGATGCGCAGGACCTCGTGCGGGTCGATCGCACCCTGGATCAGCTGCTGGCCGACCTTGACGGGGTCACCGTCGGCCACCAGGAGCTGAGCTCGCATCGGCACCGTGTAGGCGATCTCGTCGGTGCCGTCGTCGGGGATGACGACGATCTTGCGACTCTTCTCGGTGTCGTCGATCCGGATCCGGCCCTCCATCTCGGAGATCGGGGCCACACCCTTGGGGATGCGGGCCTCGAACAGCTCCTGGACACGGGGCAGACCGTGGGTGATGTCCTGACCATGTGGAAGGTCCGCATGGTCAGCTGGGTACCGGGCTCACCGATGGACTGTGCCGCGATGATACCGATCGCCTCACCGACGTCCACCGGCTTGCCGGTGGCCATGGAGCGGCCGTAGCAGGTGCTGCACACACCGATCTTGGCCTCACAGGTCAGCGACGAGCGGATGCGGACCCGGGTGATGCCGGCCTCGATCAGCTTGTCGATGTTCTGCTCGGAGGTGTCGCTCAGCGCCGGCAGGATCACGTTGCCCGCGTCGTCCAGCACGTCCTCGGCGACGGTACGACCGAAGCCGGTGTTCTCGACGTTGTGCTTGCGCACCACGACGCCGGCGGTGTTCTTCTCACCGATCTCGTGCCACAGCGACCGGTCGGTGCCACAGTCGACCTCGCGGACGATGACGTCCTGGGCCACGTCCACCAGGCGCCTGGTCAGGTAACCGGAGTCCGCGGTACGCAGAGCGGTGTCGGCCAGACCCTTGCGCTGACCGTGCGTGGAGATGAAGTACTCCAGCACGGACAGGCCCTCACGGTAGGAGGACTTGATCGGACGCGGGATGGTCTCACCCTTGGTGTTGGAGACCAGGCCCCGGATACCGGCGATCTGGCGCACCTGCATCGGGTTACCGCGGGCGCCGGACTGGACCATCATCCACACCGGGTTGTCCTCGGGGAAGTTCTCCTCCATGTTCTGGGCGACCTCGGTGGTGGCCTGGGTCCACACCTCCGTGAGCTCCTGGCGGCGCTCCTCGTCGGTGATCAGGCCGCGGTCGTACTCGCGCTGGCTCTTGTCTGCCTTGCGCTCGTAGGAGTCGAGGATCTCCTTCTTACGCCGCGGCGCGCCGACGTCCTCGCTACCGACCGTCAGACCGGACCTGGTGGCCCAGTGGTAACCGGCGTCCTTGAGGGCGTCCAGGGTCGTGGCGACCTGGATCTTCGGGTAGTTCTCGGCCAGGTCGTTGACCAGGGTCGAGATCTGCTTCTTGCCCACCTGGAAGTTGACGTACGGGTAGTCCACCGGGGTGGTCTCGTTGAACAGGTACCGCCCCAGAGTGGTCTCCAGGGTGTACGGGTCTCCCTGCTCCCAACCCTCCGGCGGCGTCCAGTCCTTGGGTGCCGGGGCACCGTCGGCGATCCGCAGCCGGATCTTCGCCCGCAGGTCCAGCTCGCCCAGGTCGTAGGCCATGATCGCCTCGCCCGGGGACTGGAAGGAGCGACCCTCGCCCTTGGAGCCCGGCTTCTCCGTCGTCAGGTAGTACAGGCCGATCACCATGTCCTGGGTGGGCATGGTCACGGGCTTGCCGTCGGACGGCTTGAGGATGTTGTTCGTGGCCAGCATCAGCAGCCGCGCCTCGGCCTGGGCCTCGGCGGACAGCGGCAGGTGCACGGCCATCTGGTCACCGTCGAAGTCGGCGTTGAACGCCGTGCACACGAGCGGGTGGATCTGGATGGCCTTGCCCTCGACCAACTGCGGCTCGAAGGCCTGGATGCCCAGACGGTGCAGGGTCGGGGCACGGTTGAGCAGCACCGGGTGCTCGGTGATGACCTCTTCGAGGACGTCCCACACCACGGGGCGGGAACGCTCCACCATGCGCTTGGCGCTCTTGATGTTCTGCGCGTGGTTCAGGTCGACCAGGCGC
>CALGOD010000446.1 GCA_937957845.1 uncultured Nocardiopsis sp. | reverse complement strand
TCCGGTGGACGTGTGGCGCTTCAACGGCCTTCGGACCTTGAGGGGGGTCTCGGGGGAGATGTTCGAAAGACAGCGCCCGCGGCCCGGGCAGGGCCCGTCAGGGGATTCGGGGGAACCCCCGGGGCCGTCGCGTCGAAGGTGCGTCCGAGCGGATCCGCTCGCGGACGTGCCGCTGCGCGGGAGCGGGTTGGGGGACCCGCTCCCGCGCCATGTCCTCCCCGTCCCTGGATCGTCTCTTCGCCGGTAAAAGACCACCCCATGTCGACCACGGCTCGGTGAGTCGTCCGCCCGCAAGGGGTAGTTCCTGGAATGGAACGGGACAAAAGGATTGGCAGGGGGCAGTGTGGTGTACAGCACGCGGAGCGGTTCTTCGCGTCAGTACCGGGCCACTCGGCTAGACTCTGTGCATTTACCGAGCCGGAATCACCCGCGACTCACACGCCTCGACCGTCCCACCCGCTTCCCGCGGCCCGGCCGCGGACCAGGGCACCGTGTGAACCACGGGGGCGACAAGGGCGTCGAACCCGGGAACGGTGAAACGAGGCGACGTACCGTCGCATCCCACAGACCGTCCTTCCTTCGGAGGTGGACCGTGTCCGCTGACCACCGAGAGCAGCAGCCCAGTCAACAGGGTTCGCGTATCGACCCGCACGTCGGACGCTACGCACGCCGAGCACAGGGCATGGTCGCATCGGAGGTCCGGGCACTCTTCGCGGTCGCCTCCCGACCCGAGGTGGTCTCCCTCGCCGGAGGCATGCCCAACGTCGCGGCGCTGCCGCTCGACCAGATCGGCGACCTGGTCAAGGACGTGGTGTCGGAGGAGGGCGCGGCCGCGCTCCAGTACGGCTCGGCCCAGGGCGACCCCGTCCTGCGCGAGCAACTGTGCGAGTACATGGCCCTGGAGGGCATCACCGCCGGCCCCGACGACGTCATCGTCACCGTCGGCTCCCAACAGGCACTGGACCTGATCACCCGCGTCTTCGTCGATCCGGGCGACATCGTCCTGACCGAGGCCCCCACCTACGTCACCGCCATCAACACCTTCGCCGCCTTCCAGGCCGACATCCGCCACGTGGCCATGGACGAGCAGGGCGTGATCCCCGAGGAACTGGAGGAGGCGCTCATCCGCGCCGAGTTGGACGGGCGGCCGGTGAAGTTCTTCTACACCGTCCCCAACTTCCAGAACCCGGCCGGCATCACCATGTCGGCCGAGCGCCGCGCCAGCGTGGTCCAGGCCTGTGAACGCCACGACGTGCTCATCGTCGAGGACAACCCCTACGGCCTGCTGCGCTACGACGGCGACCCCGAGCCCACCCTCTACTCCCAGAGCGAGGGCAACGTGGTCTACCTGGGTTCCCTGTCCAAGACCCTCTCACCGGGTCTGCGCATCGGTTGGGCGCTCGCCCCGTCGGCCGTGCGCGCCAAACTCGTCCTCGCCGCCGAGTCGGCCATGCTCAGCCACTCCACCTTCAACCAGCTGGTGGTGCGCCGCTACCTGAACACCTTCCCCTGGCGTGAACAGATCAAGTCGTTCAACACCATGTACGGCGAACGCCGTGACACCATGCTCAACGCCCTGAGCGCGATGATGCCCGAGGGCTGTACCTGGACCCGCCCCGAAGGAGGGTTCTTCGTCTGGGCGACCCTGCCCGAGGGCATCGACGCCAAGGCCATGCTGCCCCGCGCCGTCACCGAACGGGTCGCCTATGTCCCCGGCACCGGTTTCTACGCCGACGGCCGGGGCCGGGCCGACATGCGCCTGAGCTTCTGCTACCCCACACCCGAGCAGATCCGCGAGGGCGTGCGGCGCCTGGTCGGAGCGATCGAAGGGGAGCTGGATCTGCGTGATACGTTCGGCTCCACACTGGCCCCCGACTCCGAGGGCACCCAGACCCCCGCACCCGACCTGCCCTGATCCCCACGGGGTCCGACACCATGACAGCAGCACAGAAGGAGGTCCCCGCCGTGGCAGACCTTGACCGGGTCCTCGTCCTCGCCGGAGGCCTGTCCCCCGAACACGAGGTGAGCGTCCGCTCCGGGCGCGGAGTCGCCGAGTCGCTGCGCCGCCTGGGCGTGGAGGTCCAGGTCGCCGACGTCGACTCCACCCTGTTGGACCGCCTCTCCCAGGACCCGCCGCAGGTGGTCTTTCCCGTCCTGCACGGGTCCGCGGGCGAGGACGGAGCTATCCGGGAGGTCCTGGAACTGGTCGGCCTGCCCTACGTCGGCGCCCGTCCCGGTGCCTGCCGCCTGGCCTACTCCAAGCCCGCGGCCAAGGCGCTGATGGCAGAGCAGGGCGTGCGGGTGCCGCGCGGTACCGTACTGCCCAAGTCGGTCTTCCACGATCTGGGGGCCCCGGCCCTGCTGGCGCGGTTGGCCGACCGCCTCGGCCTGGCACTGTTCGTCAAACCCGACCGTGGGGGCTCGGCGTTCGGCGCCACCCCCGTCGCCTCGCTGCAGGACCTGTCCGCGGCCCTGGTGTCCTGCTTCGCCTACAGCGACTCGGCCTTGGTCGAGGAACAGGTGCGGGGCACCGAGCTGGCCGTGGGCGTGCTGGACACCGGAGACGGACCGGTGGCGCTGCCCCCGGTGGAGATCGTCCCCGACGGCGGGGTGTACGACTACGCGGCCCGCTACACCGCCGGCCGTACCGAGTTCTTCTGCCCGGCGCGGCTGGATCCGGACACCATCGCCGCCGCCACCGAGGTCGCGCTGACCGCTCACCGGGTTCTGGGACTGCGGGACTTCTCACGCACCGACGTCATCGTGGAGGCCGACGGCCGTGTCGCCTTCCTGGAGACCAACGTGGCCCCGGGACTGACCGAGACCTCCACGTTCCCCATGGCGGCGGCCGCCGCCGGAATGGACTTCTCCCTGGTGTGCCGGGACCTGGCCCACCAGGCGCTGTCGCGCGGCTGAGCCCCGCGCCCACGGGCCTCGCCGGACGTCCGGCGAGGCCCGACCGACGCCACCGGGTACACGGCCGCGGGCTCAGAGCCCGAAGGCGTGCATGGAGAAGTGGAACGCGAACACGGCCGAGAGCACCCACATCAGCAGGCCCACCTCCCGCAGACGCCCCTGCGCGGTCCTGACCACCGCGTAGGCGATGATGCCGATACCGATGCCGCTGGCGATGTCGTAGGCGAACGGCATCATCGCGATGGTCAGGAAGGCCGGGATCGCCACGGACAGGTCCGACCATGCGATCTCCCTGATGTGCATCATCATCATGGCGCCCACCAGCACCATCGCCACGGAGGCGGCCTGTGCCGGAACGATGCCGAACACGGGCGCGAAGAAGATCGCCACGAGGAAGAGCAGGCCCGTCACCACACTCGCCAGACCGGTCCTGGCCCCCTCGCTCACCCCCGCCGTGGACTCGACGAACACCAACGTGGCGGAGGAACTGGTCAGACCGCCGACCACGGCACCGGTCCCGTCGACCACCAGGATCCGGTTGACGCGCGGCATGTGCCCGGCCTCGTCGAGGATGCCGGCCTTGGTGCCGATGGCCAGGATGGTGCCCAGGGCGTCGAAGAAGCCCGCCAACACCAGGGTGAACAGGATGACCCCCGCGGTGGTCACACCGGCCGAGGACCAGGCCCCGAACAGATCGACCCGCAACACCAGACCGAAGTCGGGCACCGCGAGGGGGTTGCCGGGCAACCGGGGACTGGCGGAACCCCACGCCTCCTCCTCCAACCCGGCCGCGTAGTGGACGATGATCGCGAGCACGGTGGCGCCGACGATGCCGTAGAAGATCGCGCCGGGCACCCCGCGCACCAGCAGGACACTGGCCAGGACCAGACCGCACACGAAGACCAGGATCGGCTGGCCCTGGAGATGGCCGCCGCCTCCGGCGGCACCGATCTGCAGGAGACCGCCGCCCTCACCGGCACTGACGAACCCGGCGTTGGCCAGACCGATGAGGGCGACGAACATGCCGATGCCCACGCCGATGGCCACCTTGAGGTCCCGCGGCAGCGCGTTCATCACCGCGGCCCGCAGACCGGTGACGACCATGAGGATGATCGTGATGCCCTGCCACACCACCAAGCCCATCACCTCGGGCCAGGTCATCACGGGAGCGGCCTGGTAGGCCACGACGGCCATCACGCCGAGTGCGGCGGCGCAGGCGATCGGCGCGCGTCCGACCACCCCCATCATGATCGTGACCAGCCCCGCCGCCAGCGCGGTCATGGTGGTCAACTGTGCGGGGGAGAGGAAGTCGCCGTCGGCGTCGGGCACGCCGCTGAGGATGATCGGGTTCAGGACGATGATGTAGGCCATCGCCATGAAGGTGGTGAGCCCACCCCGGAGTTCGCGTCCGAGGGTGGAACCGCGCTCGGTGACGAAGAAGAAGCGGTCGAGTCGGGAGCGGCCCATGGGAGAGCGACCCCCTGAAGAGGGGCCACCGTTCCTGAGATGCGTCATGTCCTCTCCTGAGCGAGATGGGCGGACGAGGAGTCGCCATGAGTGAAGCGATGATCTCTATGTGTGACCGACGGCGGGCGTGCGCGACCCCCTCACGCGAAAGACGTCCCGGTGCCCAAGAGTCCCCTTGACACCGGGACGGCGGCCGT